>NZ_JBJJLN010000021.1:0-73572 GCF_046230725.1 Pseudomonas sp. KCJK9000
GTGGGGAAGATAAGCGGCTGGCTGTGAATGTGCATGAGCTTTGCACTGGTATTGGGAATGCCCTACATCCTTATTCTTCGTCTGGGGATAGTTTTGAAGGATTGTTTGAGGCGACCTTGGGCGCTGAATACATTAGCGAGGAACTTCAAAAGATTTTTGTGCGTAATGATAATCCCACCTCTCGCGTGGATGAATTCAATGTGCTTACCTATGAATCGAGTTGCGATTCTGAACAAAAATTGCTGAAAACACTGTCGCCCGATAACACAGCAAGCTACCGGTGCTACTATCCTGCCGCCGCCAGTTCCTCAAACCCCCTGACGCCGAGTAAGCTGGTCAAAGGCTTTAAAGATTTCCCTGCCTTGTCCTGCCCAGCTACCCCAGAGGGTGCCACGCCCCCCCTGATGGCAGAGTATCAATGCGACGCCCATGGCAACCCGTTGGGTTTGATACTTTATGGTTACCGAGCAGTCACTCGCAACGCCCGTCAAGTTTTGGAAACCAGCAGCATAGTGACCCTGGAGGGAATCAAAGGCGCGCTGACAGACGACCGTCTGGACTCGAAAGTCGTCTGGACGCAGGCTAGCCCCGACGAGCCGATTCTCTGGCGTGTGAGTAGTACGTCAAGCACGGAGCCCGCCGCAAAGACGCCAAATGAAGGCAAAGTGCGAGTATGGTCCATCACCAACGAGCAGATCACCGTGCTGGGGGATCAGCGCGTCAAGCTGACCACCGTACAATCCTTCGAAGACAACCCAACTGCGCCGGGGCTCAAGATCAGCACCAGTGCCACCACCGTTGCTGGAACTCACGAGGTCAGTCGCGAAATGCGTTCGCGCTTCAGCCGTCGCTGCTTGAGCAAGACCCTCGACGGTGTGCAAACCGTGTTCGAACACGACGGGCTTGGCCGTGTAACCAAGCAGTCGAGCTACCGCCTCAATGCCAAAAACGAGCCCGAGGCTGGCGCTTATAGTGTAATCAACACCGACTATGGCATTGAGCATGGCGGCCTGAGCGCACTTGTCAGCTTCATCAATGGCAGCCAAAGGCGCGACTGGCTCGATGGCTTGCAGCGGGTGGTTCGCAGCGAGTGGCGACGCACGGCCAAGGATGGCTTCATACCCCTGAGCCGCAACCACCTGCATGGCAGCGGCGACGATGACGGGGCGGGAAGCCGACAGTGGGATTACCTGCCAGGTGGCCAGGCGATCTGTGAGCCTTTGCAACGCGTTGAGCTGCCTGGGCGGCACCCATGGAGCCGCGACCTGCTGGACCCTGCCGGCACCGTCATACAAGGCCTGGGGGCCCAGACGCTGCTACGCAGCACCAACACGTTCGAAACCCTTGCCAATGGCCATATGACCCGCAGTGAGGCTGTGCGAAGTAGCGCCGGTATTGCTCGCGCTGATACCGTTCGCCAGTTCGATTCCAGCGGGCGGTTGATCGAACTCACCCGCACTGTCGACGGCCAGTCGCGCACGCACCAACTGCAGCGCGATGGGCTTGGCCGTGTCACCCGCCACATTCGCCCCGATGGCAGTGTGGTGAAGCGCAGCTATCACGCAATGAGCGATCATGTCACCGAACTGAAAGTGTTCAGCGATAGCATGGACACAACCGTTGGCCAGGTCATTGGTACCCAGGAAATCGAAGCCATTTCAACCCTGAGCAAGCGCAAGGTCGGTAGCCGCGAGTACAAGTTCAAAGGTGAGAACGTGACGCTGCCGGACAGCACTTCGCTGACGTTGACCGAAGCGGGCGACAGCGGCCAATATCGAGCCGGTGATCTGAATATGTCCAGCGTCAGCCGCAGCGGTTCGGTCACTACCTTAAGTACTGAGCAGGGCACCGAACAGCTTGGCAGCGGCTGGCAACATAGCCTTACCGCCAGCCAGTTGCCAGGTAAGCAACGACTCGATGAAACCACACCGCGTAGCACCCACAAAGGGCTCATCTGGAAAACGCTGCGCGGGCTTACGGTTGCCGCACTTCGAGCCGACGGGCACTGGCAGCGGGTGTTTAGCGATCACCACGGACGTCCCCTGCGTAGCTGGCATGACCATGAGGACGTGCTGCATCGCCATGACGATCATGGCCGTCAGGTAGAGCGGCGGGTTCATGCCCAGCGGGCAGGTGCGCAGTGGCAGGTGAACAGCGAGCACGATGCGTTTGGCCAGGAAACCCTGCGTAGTTTCAGCCACAACGGCCAGCTGGTATTCGCTCAACAGCTCAAGTGGCGTAGCGACGGGCAGCTGCTCGCCAAGCACAGCCGAGAAGGCGGCACCTGTGTGCGTAGCGAGCAGTTCGACTACGATGCGCTCGACCGCCTGATCCACTACACCTGTACAGCGGCGCACGCCAGCCACTTGCCTCGTGATGGGCAGGGAAAAGCGGTGAAGGCGCAGCGCTTTACCTGGGATGTGCTGAGCAATCTTGAAAAATGCGTCACCACGTTTGAGGACGACAAAACCTCTACTCAGGAGTTTGCCTACCACGCCGACAACCCAACGCGCCTGAAAACCGTCACTACCGACAAAAAGGCGGTACAGATCACCCATAGTGCCAACGGCTATCTGACCGAGGATGGCAAACACCGCAAGTTGGACTACAACAAAGGCGGGCAGTTGACCAAGGTCAGCGGTGCTGACAGTACCGTGCAAGCCAGCTACGTCTACGATGGCTATCAGCGACTGGCAGCCCAATATATTGGCGAAAGCAAGGCGATCTGCGAGCTACGGTACGCTGGCGATCTGCTGATAGGCGAAGACTGGTTTGATGCCGGCGGCGCATTGACCCGCCAGCGCAGCATCAGCCCGGGGTTGGCAGAGTACGAAGGCAATGCCGTCAACTGGCTGATCGATGACCCTCAGAGTGGAGTCGCTGGTTTTTACAGCAACGCAACGCTGCAACTGACTCCCCTGTTGCCGTTTGGTGAAGGCGCAGCGACTATGGCCATCAGTTCTGGCTACAACGGTATGCGCCGAGACCCGGTGACTGGCAGTTATCACGCTGGCAACGGTTACCGCTGTTACGACCCGTCTCTGGGCCGCTACACCCAGCCGGACTGGCTGAGCCCGTTCGGCGAGGGCGGTCTCAACGACTACGTGCACTGCCCGGACCCGGTTAACCAGCATGACCCCAGTGGGGCCATTGTGCTCAGCCGCTGGGGCCAGTCGCAGTTGGCCACCCTGGAGCAAGGGCTGCGCGATGCTCAGCCCTTCCCGGTAGGCGATCGGTGGCGACGGATCGGCACGGCCATTGCCATCACATTGATAGGGATCGTGGCGTCTGTACTCACGGGCGGCACAGCCTCGATGATGGTGTTCGCCGTGCTCACTGCCCTAAGCGTCGCCTCGTTGGTGTTCGAGGTGGCAGCCATACTGGTAGAGGACAGTTACCCTGAGCTTGCGAGAAAACTGTCGATTGCGTCTGCCGTCACGGGGGTGTTGTCGATTGGCAACTTTGCCGGGGTCTTCAAACAGAGCGCTCGCTTGCTGAAGTCGGCCGCCAGCCTTGCGGTACGGGTGGTCAGGAATACGCAGCGCGGGTTGCAGGCACTTTGGAAAATTTTTAATAACGTTAAACGTTATGGCTTCGCGGTTGCCGGCCAGATGATTACCAGCAGTCGTCAAGCTGTCAAAACGGCCCGGGAGGCGGCCAAAGCGGCTGCTCAGACAGCCAGAAGCACAGTGGTCGATGCATTGGGTGAGTTGGCAAGTCCGCAGTTCGCGGTGGTAGAGAAGGACTTGCTGCTCAAGATGGCGAGCGGTAGCAAGTTCCATGTTCTCACCGGTTGGAAAGGCAACTTCTACTTCCGCGCCACTCAGCATCCCAAGGCGGTCACGCTCGCTGCAGAGGCGGTTGAGTGGGTAGACAATGTAATGGTTTACCATGAACTTTACTCGGGGCCCGACGACAGTGAATCTCAGGCCACGGGTGGCCGCAGTCAATTGAGCTCGCTTGCCAGGATGATGTCGCAATCGCCGGTTTGAACCGGGTCTGGGGGGCGCGCCTGCGTCCCCCTTTTCACCTGGTGAATGACTGTAAAAGCAGGGTGGGGGCCACAACCTGTGTGCGTCCCTGAGTGATCTACTGCAACGTCGGCGGCTTGGCCTCGGCAGGCAAAGCCGCGACCACCGCTTCGATCCGCGCGATTTCCACCTCCAGGCGTTTAGCTTCCTGATGGTTACCTTCGGCCCTCAGGCGATCGCGCTCGCGTCGCAGGTTGAGCAAATTCTTCTGCAGGGCTAGGCCGGATTTATTGTATTGATCCATGTTTCACTCACGCCATTGGCCTCCGTGCCGTTGTAGGAAAAATGGACCGTAGCAGCTACAAAATCCTTCGGGAACTGAGGTTTCATACAGGAAAACCCGGCTGCCTGTAATCTGCCTACAGGCCTTGGGGAAACGTCCTACAAATCCCGTGTTCAACTGTTTCAGTTCATGTGCGCAGACTACGCATCGAATGCCCGGATTTGCTGAGGTAGCGGCACCCGCCTGGTGCGGAGTCATTGGAAGGTAAGGGCACAAGCACATCCTCGACGCTGAAACGTTATGTAGCAATTGGCTAGCCATAGCCATATCCAGCCGAGGTTCAGCTCATTTGAAAAACCGGCTCGGCGTTATGCCGAACTGGCGTTTGAACATGCTGGCGAACGCGCTTGGGCTGTCGTAGCCCAAGGTCCCGGCGACATCGATGATGCGCTGGCCCAGGGCGATGCGCTCCAGTGCCTGCATCAACCGAGCCTGTTGGCGCCACTGGCCGAAAGTCATGCCGGTTTCCTTGCGAAACAGGCGCTGGATGGTTTTCTCATCGACGCCCAGATGAGCGCCCCAGTCCGCTACGGTAGAGGTGTCGTGGGGGCGGGCGTGCAGGGCTGAACAGATGGCCTGCAGGCGCGGGTCGCTTGGCTGCAGCAGTTTGAGCGGCAGAGTCGGCAACACGCAGATTTCATCGAGGATCAGGCGCATCACCCGTGCCTCGCGCGAGTCCTCGACAAAAGGCCCGGTGAAGTCGACCGAAGCCTTGATCAATTCGCTCAGGAGCGGGGTAATGCTGATGGCCCTGCTTTGTTGGGGCAAGCCCGTCACTGCATTGGGGCGCACGAACACGCTGCGCATTTTCACATCACCCACGCAGCGGATGGCGTGTACCTGGCCAGAAGGCATCCAGATCCCACGGCTGGGCGGCACGGTCCAGCGTTCAGCGCCGGACTCGACCAGCATCAGGCCCTTGATGGCGTAGATCAGTTGATGCTTGGTATGCGAGTGGGGCGCGATGTACCAGTCTGGCGGGTAGTCGGTTGCCCGGCTACCCACCTCCCACGTCCAATCTTCGACCTCCATCAGCAATTCGTGCTGGGGTTTGACCATCATGTTCTCGTGCCGTCCAAAAGCGCTGCCATGTTAGCAGCAGCGGGTGGGCCGTGCCTTGGAGTGGGTCGCTGGCAGCAGCGCGGTGGCCAGGCCAAGCAGCGGCAGGTAGGCGATCACCTGATACACCCATTCGATGCCGTACAGGTCGGCCAGCTCGCCCAGCCCTGCGGCACCGATGCCGCTGATACCGAACATCAGGCCGAACATCACCCCCGAGACCATGCCGACCCGGCCAGGCACCGCCTCTTGGGCATAGACCACCAGCGCGGCGAAGGCCGATGACATCACCAAGCCAATGGCCACGGCCAGCACCGCAGTCCAGGCCAGGTTGGCATAGGGCAGGGCAAGGGCGAAGGGTGCAACGCCGAGGAACGAAACCCAGATCACCGCCTTGCGCCCGATTCGGTCACCTACCGGGCCACCGGCAAAGGTGCCCAACGCCACCGCGGCCAGGAACACGAACAAATACAACTGGCTTTGCTGCACGCTCAAGCCAAAGTGTTCGATCAGATAGAAGGTGAAATAGTTGGTGAACGAGGCGATGTAGACGAACTTGGCGAACATCAGCACGGCGATGACCGTGACGGCACGCCACATGGCGCTTTTGGCCAGGCCAGGTGCTTGATGCCCGGCCAGGCCTTGGAGTTGCGTCTGACCGTGGCGGATGGTCCAGCCGGTCACCCGCAGCAATACGAAGATGGCCAGGCCGGCAGCCAGCATGAACCAGGCGATGGCTGGTTGGCCGTGGGGGATGACGATGGCGGCGGTCAGCAGAGGGCCAATGGCAGACCCGGTATTGCCGCCGACCTGAAAGGTCGACTGCGCTGTGCCAAAGCGCCCGCCAGAGGCCATGCGCGCTACCCGTGAAGCTTCAGGGTGGAAGGTTGCCGAGCCGATGCCGACTACAGCGGCGGCCACCAACAGCATGGGGTAACTGTTGGCATAAGCGAGCAGGGCGATGCCGAGCAGGGTGAACAACATGCCGGTGGGCAGCAGGTAGGGCATGGGCCGCTTGTCGGTGTACATGCCAACCCAGGGCTGCAGCAGCGAGGCGGTGACCTGATAGATCAGCGCAATCCAGCCGATCTGGGCAAAGCTCAGTGAGAAATCGCTTTTGAGCATCGGGTAGATCGACGGCAGCACCGCCTGGATCAGGTCATTGAGCAAATGAGCGAAGGCGGCGGCACCGACAATGCGGACAACGAAGCCCTCAGGTTGGGCGTTGACGGTGGCTGGCGGGGCCAAGGTGGCGGCAGGAGTCGTCATGGTTTCGGCTCTTGTTCATGGGTGGCAAGGCAAAGCAGGGGCTAGGTTATCCAGCCGACCATTGCCTGTCTCACGCTGAACAGGCACTGACTGTCGCGATTCGGACAGAGCGATACGTCGTCCTGCACGCTGCGTACCGCCTCTCGGGGTTTTCCTATGGCTCAGCCATTGTGGCGCAGCTAGTGTCGCTTCACTGTTCAAGGGGGAGTGAAGGATGAACAAGGCATCGATTGTGGCAGGCATACTGCTGACGGCACCGGTCGCCACCGCCGAACAAACCACGCGTGAAGGTGATTACTGGTATCTGCAGACCAGCGTCTACACCCGGCATTGGACCCACGACCCCGAGCACAACAATCACCAGGCATTGATCGGTATCGAGCGCGTCTACACCGATGGCGCGCTGTGGGGAGCGGCGACATTCAAGAACTCGTTCAACCAACGCTCCTACTACGCCTATCTGGGCAAGAGTTGGCAACACCCACACTATCCTGTGTACGCCAAGTTGAGCGCAGGTTTTATCGAAGGCTACAAAGGCGAGTACGCCGACAAGATCCCGTTGAACCACTTGGGCATCGCGCCAGTGATCATCCCGTCGCTGGGGGTGCACTGGGGGGCAGTGGGGGGCGAGTTCGTGGTGCTGGGAGGCGCTGGTGGGATGGTCAACCTAGGGCTGCGCTTCTGACCGGTTGGGGCGACCCCAAAGGTAAGCAAGCCAAGCGCGTGCAAGATGCCCCTGAGGTTGGGCGTATCGCCAACCTCAGGGGCTTGGCCGTGAAATCAGTCCCAGGCCGGAGCAAGCCCAGCAGGGCTGACCTCGCGGCCGTTGCGCTCAAGCTCGGCGATACGGGCCATATCGTGTTCGTCCAGGCGCAGGTCACGGGCGAGCAGGTTGCTGGCCAGGTTCTCGCGCTTGGTCGAAGATGGGATCACTGCGTAACCCAACTGCATCGCCCAGGCTAGGGCTACTTGCGCCACGGTGGCTTTGTGCTTGCTGGCGATATCGGCCAGTACTGGGTCTTTGAGCACTTTGCCGTACGCCAGGGTCATGTAAGAGGTGACGGTGATGCCTTGCTGGTCGAGAAATGCGGCCAGCGTGCGATTTTGCAGGTACGGGCTGAGCTCGATCTGGTTTGTGGCGATTTCGCCTTCGCCCACGACCGCGATGGCCTGGCGGGTGAGTTCGATATTGAAGTTGGATATGCCGATCTGGCGCGTCAGCCCTTGCTGTTTGGCGTCGGCCAAGGCCTGCATATATTCACGCAACTCGACTCCTTTGCCTGGCGCCGGCCAGTGGATCAGCAGCAGGTCGACGTAGTCGGTGCGAAGTTTCTGCAAGCTCTCGCGTAAGCTTGGGATCAGCTTGTCGGCCGCGTAGTTGTCCACCCAGATTTTGGTGGTGATGAACAATTCGCCGCGCGGCACGCCGCTCTCGGCGATGGCCTGGCCCACCTCAGCTTCGTTACGGTAGATCTGCGCGGTGTCGATGGCCCGGTAGCCGAGGTCCAGAGCCGACTTGACCGAATCGATCACGGCTTGGCCGGTGAGGCGGAAGGTGCCCAGGCCGAATGCTGGAATGTTCATGAATCTGCTCCTGGTCAGTGAAGGATGAACCGCATTGAGCCTAGCTGCTCAGCGCCGGCCCATCAGCGTAGTAGGGCAGTGTGGGGCCTTGCTCGGCTTTGATTAAGCCAGGGTCGGTGCAAGGACATTTGACCTGTAATCACAAATGAAACGGCCCGCCAAAGGGCGGGCCGTCAGGCAGTGCAGGTGACGATCAGCGGCGGCGGAAAAGCGGCAGCGGCTCGTCGGTGGCGGCCTGGTAGGTCACCGAGAAGTCTTTCAGGCCTTGCAGCGCGTCTTGCGGATCTTTATCGGCCCGGATGGCGAAGGCGTCGAAGCCGCAGCGGGCCATGAAGAACAACTGATCGCGCAACACGTCACCAATGGCGCGCAGTTCGCCCTTGAAGCCGTAGCGGTCGCGCAGCAGGCGTGCATTGGAGTAGCTGCGCCCATCGGTGAAAGCGGGGAAGTTCAGGGCGATGACCTGAAAATGCTGCACGTCGTCACCGATTTCTTCGGCCTGCTCGTCACTGTCCAGCCATACACCCAGGCCGCCGTCGCGGGCCTTGAGCACGTGGGCATGGTCACGCCACATCTGCAGCGGGACGATATAGTCGTCGCAATTGCTCAGCTCATCGAACGAGAAATCCTTGGGCAACAGGTGCCAGGTTTCGTCGACGATCTGGTTGTTCTTAATGATTCGCTGCATAGACGCGTTCCTTGAAGGGGTCGATGCCGATCCGCTGGTAGGTGTCGATGAAACGCTCTTCCTCGGTGCGTCGTTCGACGTACACGGCGATCAGCTTCTCGATCACATCAGCCATGTCATCCTGGGCGAAGGACGGGCCGAGGATCTTGCCCAGGCTAGCGTCGCGCGCGGCGTTGCCACCTAGCGACACCTGGTAGAACTCCTCGCCCTTCTTGTCCACCCCGAGGATGCCGATGTGGCCGACGTGGTGGTGGCCGCAGGCGTTCATGCAGCCGGAGATGTTCAGGTCGATTTCGCCGATGTCGAACAGGTAGTCCAGGTCATCGAAACGGCGCTGGATGGATTCGGCGATCGGGATCGACTTGGCGTTGGCCAGGGAGCAGTAGTCGCCGCCCGGGCAGCAGATGATATCGGTCAGCAGGCCAATGTTCGGCGTGGCGAAGCCGCCCTCGCGCAGTTCCATCCACAGCGCGTGCAACTGGCGCTGTTCGACGTCGGCGAGAATGATGTTCTGCTCATGGGAGGTGCGCAGGAAGCCGAAGCTGTAGCGTTCGGCAAGGTCCGCCACGGCGTCGAGCTGCTTGTCGGTCAGGTCACCTGGGGCGACGCCGGTAGGCTTGAGCGACAGGGTCACCGCCACGTAGCCAGGGCGCTTGTGGGCGCGGGTGTTGCGCGAGCGCCAGCGGGCAAACCCTGGGAACTCGGCGTCCTGGGCGCTGTAGTCGACGTTGTCCAGGGCCAGGTAGTCCGGGTCGACGAAGTGGCGCGACACGCGCTGCACTTCTGCTTCGGTCAGGGTAGTGCTGCCGCCACGCAGGTGGACCATTTCGGCCTCGACCTTCTCGGCGAACACTTCCGGGGTCAGCGCCTTGACCAGAATCTTGATCCGCGCTTTGTACTTGTTGTCACGGCGACCGTAACGGTTGTACACGCGCAGGATCGCGTCGAGGTAGCTGATCAGGTCCTGCCAAGGCAGAAATTCGTTGATGAACGAGCCCACCACTGGCGTGCGGCCCAGACCACCCCCGACCAACACGCGAAAGCCCAGCTCGCCAGCGGCATTGCGCACTGGCTCCAGGCCGATGTCGTGCACTTCGATGGCGGCGCGGTCTTGCTTGGAGCCGTTGATGGCGATCTTGAACTTGCGCGGCAGGTAGGCGAATTCCGGGTGGAAAGTGGTCCACTGACGGACGATTTCGCACCATGGGCGCGGGTCGACGAGTTCGTCGGCGGCCACACCTGCAAACTGGTCAGTGGTGGTGTTACGCAGGCAGTTGCCGCTGGTCTGGATCGCATGCATCTGCACGGTGGCCAGCTCGGCGAGGATGTCCGGGATGTCTTCCAGCGCCGGCCAGTTGAACTGCACGTTCTGGCGCGTGGAGATATGGGCATAGCCCTTGTCGTAGTCGCGAGCGATCTTGGCCAGGGTGCGAACCTGGTTGGCGTTCAGCTGGCCGTACGGCACGGCGACACGCAGCATCGGTGCGAAACGTTGGATGTAAAGGCCGTTCTGCAGGCGCAGAGGGCGGAATTCTTCTTCGCTCAGCTCACCGGCCAGGTAGCGGCGGGTCTGATCACGGAACTGCTTGACGCGGTCCTCGATGATCCGCTGATCGTACTCGTCGTATACGTACATAAAAGTCCTGTCTCAGGCTGCATGCAGCTATTCGCGCGCACGGCCGCGCACTCCGGTTCGGAGCCGGGGAACGATAGCAGGTTGGGTTTATGCGCTAAAGTGATGTTTTTGCATATGAAAAGAACCAAACGAACTAAGTGAGACTGAGTGGCGTTTGTTACCCGTCAGGCAGGCAGGTTTATACTCGGCGATTTGGTTTGAAGGGGGTACCCGCATGCTCAAGGCGCTTTGCCAAAGCGTGTTACTGAGCCTGCCGCTGGCAGCCTCCGCTCACGCCGCTTCGGTAGTTTTTCTAAACCCTGGCCACAGCGACGAAGTATTCTGGAGCAGCTATTCGCGTTTCATGCAGGCTGCAGCCGACGAATTGGGCATGACTCTGGAAGTCGATTACAGCCAGCGAGACGGTGGGCTTGCGATGAGCCAGGCTCGGGCGGTGCTTAGCAGGCTCAAGCGGCCAGATTACTTGGTGCTGGTCAATGAACAGTACCTGGCGCCTGAAATCATCCGCTTGTCCCAGGGTAGTGGAGTCAAGCTGTTCTTGGTCAATAACGGGCTGACAGCCAGCCAGGCTAAAAGTATCCAGGCCCAGCCAGGCAAATATGGCCAGGTACTGGGAACCTTGATCGGTAACGACTGGCAGGCGGGCTTTGGCATGCTGCATGAAATGGTGGCCTCACTGCCCCGTGACAACCAGCCCATTGATCTTGTGGCTTTTTCCGGAGTCAGTACAACCCCCGCTTCCCAGTTGCGCGAAGCAGGCATGCGCCAGGCGTTGGCCGACTTCCCTCAGGTCCGCTTGCGCCAGGTGGTATACGGCGGCTGGAGCCGAGAGCGCGCCTACGAACAGGCTCAGCAGTTACTGCAGCGCTACCCGAAGACTCGGTTGGTCTGGGCTGCCAACGACCAGATGGCCTTCGGTGCCATGCGGGCATTCGAGCAAGCCGGCCGCACCCCTGGGCGCGACGTGGTGTTCGGCGCGATCAATAGCTCGGCCGAAGCCCTGCAAGCGCGTATCGATGGGCGTTTGAGCGTGCTGATGGGCGGGCATGCGACACTGGGCGGGTGGGCCATGGTGCTGCTGCACGATGATGCCCAAGGGTTGGATATTCACCGCGGTGGCCAACGTGAGCATGTACTGCCGGTGCTGCAGTCGATCGACCAAGCCAAGGCGCGTCGCTGGCTGAAGTTGGTCGAGCGCGACGACTACGGCGTAGATTTCAAGCACTACAGCGCACAAGGGCGGCCAACCAGCTACCAGTACCCGTTTTTGACAACGCCCGTCGACTATTGAAAGCCCTTGCTTGAGGGATGGTCATTGCTCGTCTTAACTGCTGGTTGTGAAGTGCATTCCCATAACCACTACAAGAGGCAATGCAATGGGAAACCCAACCAAGGTCCGCAAAGCTGACAGCAGTGTCGATGCCTGGGCGATCCTCTGCCTGATCGTTCTGGTGGTGGTCACCGCCGTGTATTGGGTCAGCCACCAGTGACGTGACGCTCCACCCATGATGCAACCACAGCGCCTGCGTAAGGGAGACACGCAGGCGTTTGTATTTTCACCGCGCAGTAAGGTGCAAGGCCAATTGCACAAGGCCTATCAGCACGGCAATGAACACCAGGGTGAACAGCGCGCCCAGCACGATGAAGTGGCTGGCTTTGCCGTGGGTGAAATCCCGCGTACGGTTCTTGCCGCTCTGTACGCCGAAGGCAGCGGCCAGGATGCTGTGCAGCATTTGCCAGAACGTAGGGGGCTTGCCTTGGCTTGAGTCGTCCATGGGAGGCTCCTGGGTGTTGGTAGACAACCAAGGGACAGTATAGGCAAGGCGCTTGACGTTGATCGTGCCTGGCTCTTGGCGGGCGACCTTGCTCCCCCCACAGGAATGCATTGCCCCCAGAAGTTGGGCAGTGATGCAAACCTTGGGGGGAGCCTGAAGCGAGCAGGCCGGGGGGGTTTAGCTGTCGTAACCCAGGTTAGGCGCCAACCAGCGCTCGCTGACCCGGATATCCTGGCCCTTGCGCGCGCTGTAGCTGTCGATCTGGTCTTTGTCGATTTTGCCCACGGCGAAGTACTGTGCTTGTGGGTGGGCAAAGTACCAGCCACTGACCGCCGCCGCCGGGAACATCGCGAAGTGTTCGGTAAGGAACACACCGCTTGGCCCGGTTTCGCCGATGCCGCTGCCGTCGAGCAGGCGGAACAGGGTTTGCTTCTCGGTGTGATCAGGGCACGCCGGGTAGCCAGGGGCAGGGCGGATACCGCGGTACTGCTCCTTGATCAGCGCCTCGTTGTCCAGGTGCTCGTCCTGTGCATAGCCCCAATGCTCTTTTCGCACCTGCTCGTGCAGCCATTCGGCACAGGCTTCGGCCAGGCGATCGGCCAGGGCCTTGACCATGATCGAGCTGTAATCGTCGCCTTTGTCCTGATAGGCCTTGGCCACTTCCTCGGCGCCGATGCCGGCGGTGGTGATGAAGCCGCCGACGTAGTCGGTCACCCCACTATGCTTGGGCGCGACGAAGTCGGCCAGGGACAGGTTGGGCTTGCCATCGGGCTTGATGGTCTGCTGGCGCAGGTGGTGCAAGGTCGCCAGGGGCTGGCCATCTTCACCGTAAACCTCAATGTCGTCATCGGCGACCTGATTGGCGGGCCAGAAGCCGAACACGGCGCGAGCGCTGATCAGCTTCTCGTCAATCAGCTTGTCGAGCATCTCGCGGGCATCCTTGTACAGCGCGGTGGCTGCTTCACCGACTACTTCGTCGGTAAGAATGCGTGGGAACTTGCCGGCCAGGTCCCAGGAAATGAAGAACGGCGTCCAGTCGATATATTCGGCCAGGGTACGCAGGTCAATGTCTTGCAGCACCTTGACACCGGTGAAGGAGGGCACCGCCGGCTGATACCCGGCCCAGTCGTATTGCGGCTTGGCAGCGATGGCTTGGGCGTAGCTCAGGCGTTCGGTGCGGGCGCTGCGGTTGGCGGTACGCTCGCGTACCTCGACATATTCCTGGCGGGTTTTCTCGACGAAGGCGGGCTTGAGCTCCTTGGACAGCAACTGGGTGGCCACGCCCACGGCACGCGAGGCGTCGGTGACGTAGATCACCGCGTCGTTGCTGTATTTGGGTTCGATCTTGACCGCAGTGTGCGCCTTGGAAGTCGTGGCACCGCCGATCATCAGGGGCAGGTAAAAGTCCTGGCGCTGCATTTCGCGTGCGACGTGGACCATTTCGTCCAAAGACGGCGTGATCAGGCCAGACAGGCCAATGATGTCGCACTTCTGCTCACGGGCGGTCTGCAGGATCTTCTCGGCTGGCACCATGACACCGAGGTCGACGATGTCGTAGCCATTACAGCCCAAGACCACACCGACGATGTTCTTGCCGATGTCGTGGACGTCACCCTTGACCGTGGCCATCAGGATCTTGCCCTTGGCCTCGGGCTTGTCGCCTTTTTCTGCTTCGATGAACGGGATCAAATGCGCCACGGCCTGCTTCATGACCCGGGCCGACTTGACCACCTGAGGCAGGAACATCTTGCCGGCACCGAACAGGTCGCCGACCACGTTCATGCCGTTCATCAGCGGGCCTTCGATGACCTCGATCGGCCGGGCACACTGCTGGCGGCACGCTTCGGTATCTTCGACGATGAAAGCGGTAATACCCTTGACCAGCGCGTGCTCAAGGCGCTTTTCAACGGGCAGCGCGCGCCACTCTTCGTTTTCCACTTCCTTGGTGGCGCCGCCGCCTTTGTAGTCATCGGCGATTGCCAGCAAGGCGTCGGTGCCGTGCGGAGTGCGGTTGAGCACCACATCCTCGACCTTCTCACGCAGCGCCGCAGGGATCTGGTCGTAGATCTCCAGCTGCCCGGCGTTGACGATACCCATGGTCAGGCCGTTGCGGATGGCGTGGTACAGGAAGACCGAGTGGATCGCTTCACGCACCGGGTTGTTGCCGCGGAACGAGAACGACACGTTGGAAACACCGCCCGAGGTCAATGCGTGGGGCAGGTGGTCGCGGATGTAGGCACAGGCCTCGATGAAGTCGACAGCGTAATTGTTGTGCTCTTCGATGCCGGTGGCCACGGCGAAGATGTTCGGGTCGAAGATGATGTCTTCCGCCGGGAAGCCGACTTCGTTGACCAGAATGTCATAGCTGCGCTGGCAGATTTCCTTCTTGCGTGCAGCGGTGTCGGCCTGACCAACCTCGTCGAAGGCCATCACCACCACGGCTGCGCCGTAGCGCTTGCACAGGCGAGCGTGGTGCTTGAACTGCTCCACGCCTTCCTTCATGGAAATCGAGTTGACGATGCCTTTGCCCTGGATGCACTTGAGGCCTGCTTCGATCACCTCCCACTTGGAGGAGTCGATCATGATCGGCACCCGGGAGATGTCAGGCTCACCGGCGATCAGGTTGAGGAAGCGCACCATGGCGGCCTGGGAGTCGAGCATCCCTTCGTCCATGTTGATGTCGATTACCTGGGCGCCGGCCTCGACCTGTTGCAGGGCCACTTCCAGCGCTTCGGTGTAATTTTCTTCGCGAATCAGCCGGGCGAACTTGGCGGAGCCGGTGATGTTGGTGCGCTCGCCGACGTTGACGAACAACGACTGGCGGTCGATGGTGAACGGCTCCAGCCCTGACAGGCGGCACGCCTTGGCGATTTCCGGGATCTGGCGCGGTTTGTATTTGCTCACGGCCTCGGCGATGGCCTGGATATGGCCAGGCGTCGTGCCGCAGCAGCCGCCGATGATGTTGAGAAAACCGCTGGCTGCGAATTCCTCGACCACCGCGGCCATTTCTGCCGGGGTTTCGTCGTACTCACCGAAAGCGTTCGGCAGGCCCGCGTTAGGGTGTGCGGACACATGGGTATCGGCCTTGGTCGCCAGCTCCTCCAGATAGGGGCGCAGGTCCTTGGCACCCAGGGCGCAGTTAAGGCCCACGGAAATCGGCTTGGCGTGGCGCACCGAGTTCCAGAACGCTTCGGTGGTCTGGCCCGACAGGGTGCGGCCGGAAGCATCGGTGATGGTCCCGGAGATCATGATCGGCAGCTCGATGCCGTCGTCCTCGAACACCTGCTGCACGGCGAAGATCGCTGCCTTGGCGTTGAGCGTGTCGAAGATGGTTTCGATCAGCAGCAGGTCGGCGCCGCCTTCGATGAGCCCACGGGTTGCCTCGATGTAGTTGCTTACCAGTTCATCGAAGGTGACGTTGCGATAGCCAGGGTCGTTGACATCCGGAGAAATCGAACACGTGCGGCTGGTGGGGCCGAGTACGCCAGCCACGAAGCGAGGCCTGTCCGGGGTTTCGAGGGTTTTAGCATCGGCGACTTGGCGGGCGATGCGCGCGCCCTCGACGTTCAGCTCGTACACCAGCGCTTCCATGCCGTAGTCGGCCTGGGAAATCTGTGTGGCGTTGAAGGTGTTGGTTTCCAGGATATCGGCGCCGGCATCCAGGTAGGCTTTCTCGATTGCCGCGATCACGTCCGGGCGGCTGAGCAGCAGCAGATCGTTGTTGCCTTTGACGTCGCTTGGCCAATCGGCGAAGCGCGTGCCACGATAGTCTTGTTCCTCGAGCCGGTAGCTTTGGATCATAGTGCCCATGCCGCCGTCGAGGATCAGAATGCGCTCTTTGAGTGCTTGCTGGAGTGCTTTTAGACGAGCGCTGCGGTCGGACATAGAAACTACCTGGTCGGGCGAATATCAGAAGGTGTCGAATCATAACAAAGCTGCGCGGATTTTAGGCGCGTCGCCGATTTGCATGAATTTCGCTCATGTTGAGCGCGGGTTATGCAGGCACCCAACAGACGACCAGGCAAAACGTGATGGCTTTTAATTCTCAGGACTTTCCGCACATGGTGCAGCGTATTCTTGTCAGCGTGTTCGCTCTGCTCGTCAGCAGCCTTGCGCATGGGCAAGCCCCCCAATCGAGCCCAAGCATTTCCTACACGCGGGACATTCAACCGATCTTCACCGAAAAGTGCGTAGCCTGCCACGCCTGCAACGACGCGGCCTGTCAGCTAAAGCTGGAAAGCCCCGAGGGCGCGGTGCGTGGCGCCACCAAGGTGCCGGTGTATCAGGGTGAGCGGGGCCAGGCCGTGCCGCCCACACGGCTGTTTTATGATGCGCAGAATGAGGAGCAGTGGCGGCGCAAGGGCTTCTATTCGGTCCTGGACAACCAGGGCAGCCAGGCTGCGCTGATGGCGCGCATGCTCGAACTGGGGCACAAGACCCCGCTGACCCCCAACGCCAAGGTGCCTGACGAAATCGTCCTGGGCCTGAACCGCACCAATATGTGCCCACTGCCTGAAGAATTCGACGGCTATGCCGGCGCCCATCCCAAAGAGGGCATGCCCCTGGCGGTGACCGGGCTCACTGATGACGAGTACCACACACTGCGCCGCTGGCTCGCCGCTGGCGCGCCTGTCGAATATCAGCCGATCAAGCCCAGCGCTGCCGAGGCCCGGCAAATCAACGAGTGGGAGGAACTGCTCAACCGCCCCGGCTCCACCGAAGCGCTGGTCGGCCGTTGGCTCTACGAACACCTGTTTCTGGCGCATATCTACTTCGTTGGCGGCGAGCAGGGGCACTTTTTCCAGTGGGTACGCTCACGCACCCCGAGCGGCAAGCCGGTGGACATCATCGCCACACGACGCCCGAACGATCCGCCCGGCACTGATTTCTTCTACCGACTGATCCCGGTGCAGGGCGTCATCGTGCACAAAACCCACATCACCTACCCGATGGGGCCGCAGAAGCTCAAGCGGGTGAAGCAGCTGTTCTACGCAGGCGACTGGCATGCCAGCGCGTTGCCCGGCTACGGCCCGCGTCACCGCGCCAACCCGTTCGAAACGTTCGAGGCGATCCCAGCGGTGGCCCGCTATCAGTTCATGCTGGATAACGCCGAGTACTTCGTGCGCACCTTCATCCGCGGCCCCGTGTGTCGGGGGCAGATTGCCACCGACGTGATCCGCGATAACTTCTGGGCGTTGTTCCAGGAACCGGCCCAGGACCGCTACATCACCGATGCCAAATACCGCAGCCAAGCCACGCCGCTGCTGGCGATGCCAGGGCAGAACGATGACGTCGGCAGCGTGCTGAACCTTTGGCATGCCTACCGCGATAAGCGCAACGCGTACGAAAAGCTGCGTCGCGACGCCTATGCCGAAATGCCCGCACCGGGCTGGGCAACGCTGTGGGCTGGTAACGACAACGCGCTGCTGAGCATCTACCGCCACTTCGACAGTGCCTCGGTGACCAAGGGCCTGATCGGCGATGTGCCGCTGACCATGTGGTTGTTCGACTACCCGTTGCTCGAGCGCACCTATTATCAGCTCGCAGTCAATTTCGATGTGTTCGGCAACGTGTCGCATCAGTTGCAGACGCGGCTGTACTTCGACCTGATCCGCAACGGCGCCGAGGTCAACTTCCTGCGCCTGATGCCGGCCGATCAGCGTGGCAAGATCCTCGGTAGCTGGTACCAGAACAGCGGCAAGGTGAAGATGTGGTTGGACTACGAGGACATCGACAGCGACACCCCAAGCGCCATCAAGCTCGACCCGCGCGACCCGGAGCGCGACTTCGGCCTGAAACTGCTGCAGCGCACCGGCAGCCTGAACGCCGCCCCCGACCCGATCAACCGCTGCACCGGCGCTTACTGTTCACGGCCGCAGATGAGCGAGGAATTTCGAAACGCCGAGCAATCGCTCAGCCGCCTGGTATCGCGCCCTGCGGCGGGTTTGAAGGTGATCGGCCAACTGCCTGAGGCCACCATGCTGCGCATCGAAGGCGTGAATGGCCAGCGCCAGATCTACAGCCTGCTGCGCAATCGCGCGCACAGTAACGTGGCGTTCCTGCTGGGTGAGGCCTACCGCTACGAGCCGGGTCTGGATACGCTGACGCTCTACCCAGGAGTGCTCAGCAGCTACCCCAACTTCATCTTCAACATTCCTACCCAGGATGTACCTGAGTTCGTCGAAGACATGGAGTATGCCAAGGACGACCCGGCTAAATTCGAGCGCATCGTCATGCGCTGGGGTGTGCGCCGCAGTCACCCTCAGTTCTGGTATTACTTCCATGACCTGAACAGCTTCATCAAGGAAACCCAACCGGTCGAAGCAGGTGTACTGGACATGAACCGCTACGAGAACCTCTGATCGGGTCGGTTGACCTTTGCCAATACCTTACGGTCCCAACGGGTGGGTGGTCCGGGGTTGCTGTGCAGCCCCGAGGCCTCAATGCACCGGAAAATCGCAGGGTATTCCATGCTGTATTCGCTTCAGGCACTGCGGGCGTTCGCCGCCTGGGTGGTGGTCTGTCACCACTTCATGCAGATCTTCTTCGACTTCCATGCCACCGGCCCCATCGGCCAACTGTTGAGCGACCGAGGCGCCGTTGGCGTCGACATCTTCTTCGTCATCAGCGGGCTGGTGATCTACCTTTCGACCCGCGACAAACCCATCGAACCGCAGCAGTTTCTACTCAACAGGGCGTTACGCATCATTCCGGCCTATTGGTTCTATACCGCGCTAATGGCCGCGCTGTTGCTGGGCTTGGGCAACTGGATGCCACATCAGTCGTTCGATTGGCATCATCTGTTGCTGTCGCTGCTGTTCATTCCGGCGGAAAACCCCGGCGGTTATGGCCTTTATCCAACCCTCAACGTCGGTTGGACGCTGAACTTCGAGATGTTCTTCTACCTGTTGTTCGGCCTGGCATTCATGGTCCGCAAGCGTCATCAGCTGTGGTTGGTGACTGCCGGCTTGCTGCTGGCAAGTGAAGTTCTGGGACGCACGGGCGTGTTGAGCCGGTTTTACAACAACGACATCATTTACGAGTTCCTGCTGGGTATCGGTATCGGCGTGCTCTATCGGCGCGGGCTGATTCGGCAGGGCCTGTGGCTGCCGATGGCCGTGCTTGGCGTGGCCGGCTATGCGATCTATCACCTGGATGCTTCCCAGCGGCTGCTGCACTGGGGGCTGCCTAGCGCCATGGTGGTATTGGCATTCATCGCCCTGGAGCCTTGGTTCAAGGGCAACCGCGTGTGCAAAGCGCTGGGTGACTGCTCCTACTCCGTGTACCTGATCCATGTACTGGTGCTGTACTGCGGCTGGTTCGCCAGCCAGCGGCTGCACCTGAACCCCTACTGGGTATTTGCCCTTTGCGTGCCGTCAATTGGACTGATGTCGTGGCTCAGCTATCAGTGGCTAGAGCGCGGCCTGTATCGGCGGATGCAGGCTTGGCTGGCGGCCCCGCGGGGGCAGACTGCCCCGCTTGTGCTTTCCCGAGTCAAATACTAGGACTTTGTTCGAAGGCCAGGTTGGCGTACACTTGGCCGCAAGTCTGTGAGGAACTTCCATGAGCGCTATAACCATTACTGACGCCGCCCATGATTACCTGGCCGATCTGCTGTCCAAGCAGAACACGCCTGGCATTGGCATCCGTATTTTCATCACCCAGCCAGGTACCCAGTACGCTGAAACCTGTATCGCCTACTGCAAGCCGGGCGAAGAAAAGCCTGACGACGAGCCGGTTGGCCTCAAGAGCTTCACCGCTTACCTGGACGCGGTCAGTGTTCCGTTTCTGGAAGACGCGCTGGTGGACTATGCGACCGACCGCATGGGTGGCCAGCTGACGATCAAGGCCCCGAACGCCAAGGTGCCGATGGTCAACGAAGACAGCCCGATCAACGAGCGTATCAATTACTACCTGCAGACTGAGATCAACCCAGGGCTCGCCAGCCACGGCGGCCAGGTGAGCCTGGTGGATGTAGTCGATGAGGGCATTGCCGTGCTGCAGTTCGGTGGCGGCTGCCAGGGTTGCGGCCAGGCCGACGTTACGCTCAAGGAAGGTATCGAGCGCACGTTGCTCGAGCGTATTCCCGAGCTCAAAGGCGTGCGTGACGTGACCGACCACAGCCAGAAAGAGAATGCCTACTACTGATCTTTCGAGGTCAAGGCATAGCAACAAAGTGTTACGGTTTCAATCCCTGCGACAACAGGCCGCAGCCCGTGTTTAAAGGGCTGTGGGCCATCTGCGCCTTGGTCGGGTAGAAGCCCACTGGGTGTCATGCAAGAATGCCCCGGTTTTCGACCGGCCCGCCCCGAGGGCCGGCACCTTCCCTGTAAAGGATGGTTCCATGAATGATCTGTTGACCCGGCGCGCGGTTGTCGCCGGGATGGGCGTTCTCGGGCTTGGCCTGCTGGCAGGCTGCAACCCGGCCCGTGGGCTCGAGTTCAAGTACGGCAAGAACATGAGCAACGAGATTCTTGGGCGCAAGTTCAGCCTCAAGGACCCTCAGGGCAATGTCCGTACCTTGTCCAGTTTCTACGGCAGCATGCCGATGATCTTCTTCGGCTTTACCCAGTGCCCGGCCATATGCCCGACCACGCTGGCGCGTGCTGCGCAGATCAAGAAGCTGCTGCGCGGGCGCGACCGCGAGATCTTCCAGGTGGTCTTCATCACCCTGGACCCGGAGCGCGACACCCCGCAAGTGCTCGACGCTTACGTCAAGGCGTTCGACCCTTCTTTCACTGCCCTGACCGGGACCCCGGAAGAAATCGCAGCAGTGGCCAAAGAGTTCAGGGTGTTCTACGAGAAGGTCCCCGCGGGTGACACCTACACCATCTCACATTCGTCCACCAGCTACGTCTACGATACACGTGGCACCCTGCGTTTGAGCCTGGGGCATTCGCTCAATGCCAAGGAATGCGCTGAAGACCTGACTACTCTGATGGAGATTTGCTAATGGCTGTATCACTGCAACCGATCAAGCGCAGCTTGGCTGCGATCGCGCTACTGGGCTTGGCCCTGCCTGCTTTGGCCCAGACTAGCGTGAGCGATGCGTGGGTGCGTGCCAGCGTGCCACACCAGCCGTCCACCGGCGCCTTCATGACCTTGACCGCCAGCACCGACAGCAAACTGGTAGGCGTGGCTTCGCCTGTAGCCAAGACCGTGCAGGTGCACGAGATGACCATGAATGGCGATGTGATGGGCATGAGGGAGGTCAAAGCCGTTGAGCTGCCAGCAGGCAAGCCGGTGAGCCTTGACCCTAACGGTTACCACGTGATGTTGATGGGCCTCACCCAACAGGTGAAGGAAGGCGAGACAGTGCCGCTGACGCTGACCATCGAGGATTCCAAGGGTAGCAAAGAGACTCTGCAGGTTCAGGCAGAGGTACGCCCGCTTAACGCTGAGGCAGGCGGTCATGACCACATGCACATGAATCACTGACAATCGAAAGGGCCGCGCAAGCGGCTAATGCTGTTCACTTACGCATTTGAGTCCAGGCGTGGGGTCGAAAAATCCGATACCAGTGATCTGGTGTCGGATTTTTTGGGGTTCAATTTGAGCCTTTTAGCGCCTGTGAGATCGAGCGCCGCCCGCGCGGCGCATCGCGAGCTGCGCTCCACCGAAGAGCTCACGCCGAGCCTCTAGGTTCAAGTGAACAGCATTACGCGCAAGCGGCCTTTTTCATCGTGATGCCTGATCAGCTGCGAAAGCGTGGCAGTGGCCTGTCGAGGGTCAGCGAGGTCAGGGTCTTGCGCACCTGGGCCTCATCAGCTTCCAGCGCTTTAAGGCTTGCGCGGATCTTGCCCGCTGCGGGCACATCGCCCTGGCGGTCGATCCAGTCGGCAATTTCCTTGCAGGCGCTGCTCAGGCAGGCTTGGCGCTGGTTCATCAGCGATATCAGGGTGGTGAGCTCTCGTTCGGACATGGCGGGATCCTCCGTTTAGCTCTTTCAGTGTAGCAGTGGGTGGCAGGCTTGCCTGATGGGCAACCACAGACCTCAAGGCCTGTATGAACATCCTTGGGGCTACGGTCAGGCAAGGCGCAGGCAGTTGAGTTTGCGAGGTGTAAATGAGCATTCTTAGGCTGCTTTCGCCCCTGCATCAATGAAGGCTTTGACACAGCGCCTAGCTGTGCAGGCAGGCGCTTCGATACATCCCAGGCGTCACCCCATAAGCCTGCTTGAACTGCCGGCTCAAGTGGCTTTGATCCGCAAAGCCTAGGGCGAACGCTACGTCAGAGGCCGCCAAGCCGCTTTTCAAAAATTCTCTGGCCCGCACCAAGCGCCGCTGCTTGAGCCAGGCATGGGGCGGCAGGCCCGTGGCCTGGCGGAACACGCGGGCAAAGTGGAACGGCGATAGATTGACCGCAGCTGCCAGTGCGTCGAGTGAAGGAGGGGCTGCCAACTGGCTTTCCAGCAGTTCGCGCGCGCGGGCCACTGCCAGCGGTTCTTTGCCTGGAGCGGCCGGTTCGCGGCAATGGCCGTGGCGCTGCACCAGTGCCAAAACTGCCTGGCGCCAAGCGGTCTGTTGCTCCAGGGCGCTGGCGTCGGCTTCGCAGAGCTGGTGCAACTGGCTGAACGCCCGCGCCAGGCTTGGGTCCTGGATCACGCTGTCGTTGAAGCGTGGCATGCCGTTTCGGCCCAGTTCCAGTTCATCCAGCACGCC
The DNA here is from genome assembly GCF_046230725.1 of Pseudomonas sp. KCJK9000. Taxonomy (NCBI): domain Bacteria; kingdom Pseudomonadati; phylum Pseudomonadota; class Gammaproteobacteria; order Pseudomonadales; family Pseudomonadaceae; genus Pseudomonas; species Pseudomonas sp. KCJK9000. Next base: position 22,987 of record NZ_JBJJLN010000021.1, read on the forward strand.
GGTTACCCGCGCATGTTCCGGGTAGATACCCCGGTAGCGCCAGCCGGCTTCGTGGGCAGTGGCGCCAGTGTGCAGCTCATCGGGGTTGATCAGCACCATGCTGCCAACCGGCGCCAGGTGCTCAGTACCACGGTGCCAGAAGCGCTGGGCGCCGGATTCGATCACGGTGAACACATAGCCCTCATGCACATGGGGGGCAAAGCGCTGCTGGAAGTAACGGGCATGCAGCATCTCGACGTCGCCCAAGGCCGGCGCCTGCCACAGGTGGGTCTGTTCGCGCAGGGGCGTGTTCATGCAAGCCAACTGCGCAGCAAAAAGAACATCAACATGCTCACCAGCATGCTCAGCAGCACGCTGCGGGTCAACAGTACCAGTGCCACGGCGGCCAGTGCGCCAAGCAGATACGGGTTCAGCGGGCTCAGATCGAGCTGGTGGCCAGGCAGGAAAATGATCGGCCCGCATATCGCGGTGAGCATGCCGGGCACGGCAAAGCCTAAGAACTGCCGGGCGTTGGAGCTCAATCGCAGCGGCAAGCGTGGCTCCAGAAAGGCGTAGCGGTTGAGAAAAACCACGGCGCCCATGGCGAAGATCAGCAGCCAGATCATGCGCGGCCTCCGGTGAGTTTCTGGCAGATGAAGCCTGCCCACATGCCCAGCAGGCCTGCCGCGACCAACGCAGTTTCCCAATGCCAATAACTGAACAGCACCGAGCACAGCAGTGACACCGCCACACATACCACGGTGGGTAAGTTGCGCACCACCGGTGCAATCAACGCGACGAAGGTTGCAACGATGGAGAAGTCCAGACCGAGCTTGTCTAGGTGTGGGATGTTCTGGCCCAACACGATCCCGGCCAGGGTGAACAGGTTCCAGGCGACGTAGAAGGTCAGGCCCACGCCCAATGCATACCAGCGGTTGAATTGCTGCTGGTCGTAATGGCTGGTGAGGGCGAAGAATTCGTCAGTGAGCAAGAAGCCCAGCCCTAGTCGCCAGCGCAACGGCTGGGGCGCCAGCACCGGCCGCATGGACAGCCCATAGAGCAAGTGCTGAGACGTCAGCAACAGTGTGGTCAGCAGTATCGAAAACAGGTTGGCGCCCCCTTTGAGCATACCGATCGCCACCAGCTGCGCGGCCCCGGCGAAGACGATGGCTGACAACCCCTGGCCTTGCCAGGCGCTGAGGTTGGCCTCAATGGCCATCGAGCCTGCGAGCAGCCCCCAAGGGGCCACCGCCAGCGACAGCGGCAGGATGGCAATGGCGCCGTGGACAAAGGCTTGGCGAGCGACGGGGGAGGGGCTTGGCATGATGGCTGCGACACACTGTGCTAGGCAGTGCAGCATGACAGAGCATCGAACGGCTGGCTTGAACGATCTTGCTGGTTTGCTGGGGGGAATTACCGCCTAGCGCTGGCTGGTTAGCCGTTGCTGGGCTGCGGCACAGCCGTTGATTTCCACGGCTTTCTGCAACAGTGCCTGGCGGTGCTGCGGGTCGAGGCCACCCAGCAATTGGTAGACCTCGGCCTGATAATCGCGTTGGCGGCCCCACTGCATCTGCAACCCTTGTGGTTGGCTGCGGCTGCACGCTAATCGGGTAGCCGGCTGGGGGTAGTAGGGCGCATACAGCGTTGCCATGCCAGGGATCGCTTCTAGCGCTTCACGGTAGGCCGGGCTGGCATTGTACGGTGAACACCAGGTGGCGATGGCCGTTGCCGGTGGCGCAAAACCTTGCTTGAGGCTGGCTTCGAGCAGCGGGCAGGCAGCGTCGGCGATCTGTGCGGCTGGCAAGTAGGTGGTGTAGTAAAGCGCTAGACGGTACTGGGCCACCGGATGACCCAGCTCTACCGATTTTTTCAGCAGGGCTACCGCGGTCGGAAGCGTGTGGGCCATGGCCCGGCCCTGGCGATTGAGCTCAGGGTCGCTGCCCAGCGCCGTGCGCAGGATCGCACTGTCATCCTGAGTGTCGGCCTGCTCTAGCAGCGGCAGCGCCTGGCGGTAGAGCAAATCGGCATGGGGATCGATACGCACCTCGGCCGCCCGTGCAGCCATCGGCGCCAGTGTACCAAGGAGGGCGCTGACCAGGAGAACAGGCCAGCGTGCCAAGCAGGGAAGTACGGTTTGATGATTGATCACAACTGCGCGTACGCCTCAGGCGAATCGGAACGACGGGGTATTCTAGCCAAGCGCGGGGTTAATCCGATACCCCACCCGTCATTTCTCAGGCCAGGTTGATGGGTGTGATCTTGTGCGGCGCATGGCGTTCCTGAGCCAGCCCCAGTTTGGCGGTGATCACCTTGGCCAGTGCATTGTTGCCCAGATCGTTCAGGTGCAGGCGGTCGACGAACAGGTCCGCGCCGAACGCCGCAGAGCTGCTGAGCATGCTGTTCATGTCGTAGCAGGGGACTGGTTCTGCCTGGCGTTTGATGCGGCGAAAGAAAGCCATGTGCAGTTGGCTGTCGAGTACACCTTCGAGCAAACGCTCGAAATTCCCAGGCTGGCGCTGCAGGGCCGGCATCATCTTTTGCTCGCCGGTTGGCAGAGTTTCCCGGCACCAGGGCAGCAGAGGTTGGAGGATGAAGGTCAGGGTGGCGTGGCTATCAGCTAGCACTTGCTCCCACTGGCGCAAGGTTCGGCCGATGCTGTCAGCGGCACGTGCCAGGCGTTCATCCGGGGCGCTTAGCTGCCAGTCCCCAGCATGTTCATCACGCGGTGTTGCCAGTGCCTGGCCTAGCCGTTGCCACAGTGGCGCCCTGCGAGCAGGGGCCGCTGGCGGGGTGCCCTCATGGAAAGTGTTCAAGTAGGCTTGGTGCAACAGCGTGAGCGGTGGGGCGCTCGGGCTTGCCAGCACTTCGTCCAGGGCTTCATGAGCCAGGCTGTTCAGGCCGCTGAGCAACACTACATGGCCAACTTCCCCAAGGCGGTGTTGATGGGTGAGAAACAGCAGCAGTTCTTGACTTGCGTTCAACCCGCAACCGGCTAGGTTCAGCCATACCTCACCGGTGAGCATGCACAGGTACGAGGCTACGGTGTGTTCATCGCAACTGGCGCCCACACCCATAGCGGCCGAGCCACCTATCAGCAAGTTGACGCGCGGCGCATTGCCACGTTCGACGGCGGAAAAACGCTTGCCAGCGTAATGGCTGTAGCGCAAACCCACGGCATCCGTGTTGACGGTGGGCGAACGAAAGCTGCTTGGGTGCGCCTGCACCTTATGCAGTGGGCGGCGGTAGTTGGCCTGTAGAAAACGCTGGTAGTCCTGATGCAGCGCAGAAACGGGGCCTGGTCCATATGTGGCGGTTACGCACGATTTCATGGTGGCTCCTCTCAAGCGTGCACTGCACCAGGGCTGGCGATCAGCCGGCCAGGGCCTTCAGGTTGTAAGCCAGGCCACCCGCGGCAATCAGCAGCAGGACCACACCTGACGCGAGGGAAATCAGGCGGTTGCTGCGCTGGGAGGTGATCTTGCCGATGGCGAAGATGTACAGGCTCAATACGGCGAAATCGATCAGCACCCACAGCAGTGACAGCACCACCATGCTCTTGCCGAACGACTCGGTGATCTGGATGAACTGCGGGAAGAAGGCGATGAAGAAAATGATGTCCTTGGGGTTGGAAATGCCCACCATGAAACCTTGCCACAACCCGCCGCGCGTGGCTTTCGCTGGCGCAATTGCCACCTCGTCGACAGCTGGTGCCTGCAGGCTCTCGCGCAGGGTGCCAACGGCGATGTAGCCTATGAACAGGCAGCCCAGCAAGCTCATGGCGCTGAGCCAGGTTTTGTCGATGGCGGCACTGGTGAGAATGACCCAAGCTGCAGCGCCGATCAGTACTAGTGACGCCCAGTTGGTGCCGACGGCGGTGAAGATGGCTTTTCGTGAACCGGAGGCGGCGGCGGTATTGACGATCAGTGCCACTACCGGGCCTGGGGTTGCGATCAGTAGCAGGACGGTGAGTGCGTAAGTCAGTGTCAGTGCGGTATTCACGGTCAGTTCTCGGTCAGTATGTCGGGTGTTGCATGGGATTGAGCATGAAAGGGGCAGCGCGACGGATTGAGCGAGCCTGCTTCCTGCAACTGGTATTGCTTCCATTCGAAATTGTCGTCATGGCCGAAGAAGCCCAGGCTCTCGGGCATGACCCCATCGTTGTAATGGCGCACGCGGTCACGAATACGTGCCCGAATGCGTTGCCCGCTTTCGGTAGCGGCATTGGCCACCTCGTCAAAGTTTTCCCGAGGGTTGATAACGAACGTGATGTGCGGCCCCAGGTTGCGGCTTTTCATGTGTTGGTGGCCAGGGAAGTTCATGTTGATGAACAGCGCCATGCCGGCGTAGCAGAACGACCAAGCGTTGTCGTGCGGATCTGTAGGTATCGCTTGCGGCCACGGATGTGGGTCTCGAGCGTGTACGCCGCGCAGGACTTTCCAGGCCAGCGCTTGTTGCTCGGCCAGGCTGCTGGCGGGATCGGTTTCGAGAAACACCACCAGTGGGCTGCCGATGCGTTGTTTGATCGGTACCGGAGAAATGGTGCGGATGTACTCGGCCAGCCCTTGGGCAATGTCATCGGCCAATTGCTCGGCGCGGGCGAAAAGGATGTGGCAGGAGGCGCCTGCGACCGCTTTGCGCCCAAACAGGCACGGAAAATCAGGGTTGGCGAGCACGTTGCGAAAATGTTGCAAAGTTTGTTGCGTCCAATGCTGATGCTTCCGTTCATGTTTATCGGCCAGCTCTAGCGCATCCAGGCGATAGCAGTTTCCATAACCCGTAAACATGATTTCCCCAGGAGTTCGAAATAAACGAGCGTTACACTCATATGCAGGCAGATTGGTGACATATCATTTTAATTTTCTGCATTTTCTGAGACGCTCTTCACGTTGTAAAACGCGTGGAACTATGACCTACTATTAGTCTTACTCATGCTTTGGGGGCATCATGTCGGAACGGATTCAAGCGCTGCATGCCCTGCGGGCCTTTGAGGTTGCCTCGCGCTATGGCTCGTTTACCCGGGCTGCCGAGGAATTGGCCCTGACCCAGGGGGCCGTCAGCCATCACATTAAAACCCTGGAGTCGATGTTCGGCTGCGACCTGTTCGAGCGCCGGGGCCCCAAACTGAGCCTCACCGAGCATGGGCGGCTGTTGGCCCAGGAGCTCAAGGTCGGTTTCAAGATCATCGAAAATGCCTGTGCATTGCTGCGTCAGGACCGCTATGGGTTGCGTCTGAAAGCCCCATCGACACTCACCGTACGCTGGCTGCTGCGTGCCCTGGATGGTTTCAAGAAGCTTGAAGACAACTGCAGCGTGCAGCTGTCGAGCGTGTGGATGGACATCGACTCGGTGGACTTCTACTCCGAACCCTACGACTGCGCCATCCTGCTTGCCAATGGCCGCTTCCCAGCCGATGTGGACAGCGTGAAGCTGTTCGATGAATGGCTGATCCCGGTTTGCCACCCCGACTACATGGCGCAAGCCAAGCCGGAGCTGGCCGACCTGCGCCAGTGCGAGTTCCTGCACCCATCACCGGATCGGCGAGACTGGCGGCGCTGGCTGGCGCGTATGGACGCCTTGGACATCAGCATCGATCAGGGCCAGGTATTCGACACCCTGGACCAGGGTATCTCGGCGGCGCAACAGGGTCTTGGCATTTCAGTGGTCGACCTGGTCCTGGCCAGCGCCGACTTGGCTGCCGGGCGGCTGGTAACGCCTTACAAGCATGCGGTATCGACGGGTGACGGCTATTACATGACTTGGCTCAAAAGCAGCCCCAAGGCGCGGCAGATGCACAAGCTGCGTGATTTTTTGCTCGGCCAGGTGCCGCCATTGAGCCACAAGGACATCGATTACCTGTACGGCTGAATACAGAGTCCCCGGCAGCGACCTACTGGCGTAGAATCAGGCTTTTGCGCAGAGGTCGATGCGGTGGAGTTGCAGCAGGGGTTTGTCCTGACCCGGCATTGGCATGACACGCCAGACGGCACCTGTGTGGAGTTCTGGCTGGCCACCGATGCCGGGCCCCGTTTGCTGCGCCTGGCTGCGCAGGAGTCGGTGGCGTTCATTCCCCAGGCGCAAGCCGAGCATGCTCGGGTGTTGCTGGCCAAGGAACAGGGGCTGCAGCTCAAACCGCTGCGCCTGAAAGACTTCGATCAGCGGCCGATGCTTGGCCTGTACGCCCGCCACTATCGCCAACTGCTGCAACTCGAGCAACGTCTGCGCAGCGCTGGCATCGACGTGTTCGAAGCCGATATACGCCCGCCTGAGCGTTACCTGATGGAGCGCTTCATCACTGCCCCGGTGCAATTCACCGGCACGCTGGATGAGCACGGAGTGCTGTGCGATGCACAGCTCAAGCCCTGCTCGCACTACCGCCCGGCGTTGCGCCTGGTTTCGCTGGACATCGAGACCAGTGAGCGAGGCGAGCTTTACAGTATCGCTCTGGAGGGGTGTGGCCAGCGCCAGGTGTACATGCTTGGGCCGGCCAATGGCGATGCCGCAGGCTTGGACTTCGATCTGCACTACTGCGCCGACCGCGGCGAGCTGCTGGCATGCCTCAACCAGTGGCTGGCCGAGCACGACCCTGACGCGATCATCGGCTGGAACCTGATCCAGTTCGACCTGCGTGTGCTACATGAGCACGCCAAGCTGCTGCAAATTCCTTTGGCGTTGGGGCGCAACGGGGCGCCGATGACCTTGCGCAGCCATGCCGGGGGTGGCCACGTATTCGTCGATGCCCCCGGGCGGCTGCTGATAGACGGTATCGAGGCGCTGCGTTCAGCGACCTGGAGCTTCCCCTCGTTCAGCCTGGAAAATGTCGCGCAGACGTTGCTTGGCGAGGGCAAGGCCATCGATACCCCGTACCAGCGAATGGACGAAATCAATCGCCGTTTTGCCGAAGACAAGCCGGCCTTGGCGCACTACAACCTCAAAGACTGCGAGTTGGTGACGCGGATCTTTGCCCATACCCGGCTGCTGGAGTTTCTACTGGAGCGGTCTTCGGTGACTGGCTTGTCTGCAGACCGCAGCGCAGGCTCTGTGGCCGCGTTCTGCCACTTGTACATTCCGCACATGCACCGCTTGGGCTTTGTCGCCCCCAATCTAGGCAGCCGCCCCGAAGAAGCCAGCCCCGGTGGTTTTGTCATGGACTCGCGCCCAGGGCTCTATGATTCGGTGCTGGTCCTGGACTTCAAGAGCCTTTACCCCTCGATCATCCGCACCTTTCTGATCGACCCGGTTGGACTGGTCGAGGGTTTGCGCCTGCCTGATGACGCGCACTCGGTTGAAGGTTTCAGGGGCGGGCGCTTCTCGCGCAGCGCACATTGCCTGCCGGCAATCGTCGAACGTGTTTGGCAGGGGCGCGAAGCGGCCAAGCGTGACGGCAACGCTCCGCTGTCCCAGGCGTTGAAAATCATCATGAATGCGTTTTACGGCGTGCTTGGCTCAAGTGGCTGCCGCTTTTTCGACCCGCGCCTGGCATCGTCGATCACCATGCGTGGGCACCAGATCATGCATCAGACCCGCGCATTGATCGAGGCTCAGGGCTACCAAGTGATCTACGGCGACACCGATTCGACCTTCGTGTGGCTCAAGGGCGCCCATGGTGAAGAAGCCGCAGCGCGTATTGGTCGTGACCTGGTGGCACAGGTCAACCAGTGGTGGCGCGAGCATTTGCAGGAAACCCTGAAGCTGCAAAGCGCATTGGAGCTGCAGTTCGAGGTGCATTACCGGCGCTTCCTGATGCCCACTATCCGTGGTACCGACGAGGGCAGCAAGAAGCGCTATGCCGGCTTGGTGCAACGTGCCGATGGCAGCGAGGACGTCGTGTACAAGGGCCTGGAGTCGGTGCGCACCGATTGGTCGCCTTTGGCCCAACGCTTTCAGCAGGAACTGTACGGGCGAATCTTCCGCGGCCAGCCTTATCGCGATTACCTGCGCGACTACGTAAGCCGAACCTTGGCTGGGGAGCTGGATGAGTTGCTGGTTTACCGCAAGCGGCTGCGTAGGCCTTTGGCCGATTACCAGCGCAATGTGCCGCCGCATGTGCGCGCTGCCCGGCTGGCGGACGACTACAACAGCGCAGTGGGCCGCCCCAAGCAGTATCAGCGTGGCGGCTGGATCAGTTACCTGATCACCACAGCAGGCCCGGAGCCCCTGGAGAACCTGCAATCGCCCATCGATTACGAGCACTATCTGAGCCGCCAGTTGCAGCCGGTGGCCGACGCTATATTGCCGTTTGTGGGCGATGACTTCGCTGCGTTGACCGATCGCCAACTGCTGCTGTTTTGAGCCGCCCGTCGATCATGCGATCTGTCGATGGGCTATGCTCAGGTTCAGGTATGGTGACTTTCTCGGATGCCCGAAATCCTGGAAGACACGCGAAGTTACTTTTGCGTGAGCGCTCTGGCTTGTGAGTTGGTTTAGTCTCCCGAGTCGGATCTTTCTCCATGATCTGTAGTCTTTGTTTTATCGAGAAAATAAGGAGATGTGCATGCTCGTCCGGTCATTGACCCTCGCCACTTTGCTCGCTGTCAGCGGCACGTTGTTAGCAGCCGACAGTGACGCGCCACTGGCCAAGGAACTGGGCAAGGCCAGGCCATTGGTCGTTATCGCGCCTAGCAGTGCCGACCCCACCCTGCGAGGGCTGAACGACGCGCTCAAGGATCCAGCAACCGAGGCCGGCTTCAAGGAGCGCAAGCTGGTGCTGTTCAGCGTTGCTCAAATGATGGGCAAGCGCGATGACAAGAACCTCGAACAGCAGACCACCATGGCCCTGATTCGCGAGCTCAAGCTAGGTGCCAGCAAGGGTACCAAGGTGATTCTGGTGGGCCTGGACGGTGAACGTCACGTGCTCAAGGATGATGAGTCGGGGGACAAGCTCGACGCCCAGGCGATCTTCAAGGCAGTTGATGAGCTGCCGGCCAGCGAGAAGGCGGCGGTCGCTCCAGAGCCTACGACCGCGGCTGCGCCCGAGCCCAAGGGTAAAGAGGGCAAGAGCGCCAAGCCCGCCAAACCGGCAGCGCCTCCCAAACCCCTGGAGGACTGAGCCCAGCAGTGCTGAAGGCGCTGGCTGGTTGTGTGTCGCGGAAGCTGCTTGCGCACCCTGTGTGACGCGCAAGCAGGCTTATCTCTCGTGAAGGGTAAGTTTAGTCAGGCGAAGCTGGCGAAATGCGTTTGCATCCGCTGGGCATTCGCCTGTTTGCCGCTGAACAGTTCGAAAGCTTTGACGGCTTGGAATACGGCCATGTTGCTGCCGTCCAGGGTTCGGCAACCGAGGGCGCGGGCTGCTTTGAGCAGTTCGGTTTCAAGCGGGAAGTAGATGATTTCAGCCACCCATAGGCGCGGGTGCAAGAGTTCGACCGGCAAGGGCGTGCCTGGCAATTTCGCCATTCCGACCGGCGTGGTGTTGACCAGCCCATCTGCATCGGCGACCTGAGCCGCGAGGTTCTCGCCCAGCACCGCCCGGCCTTCACCGAAATGGCCATTGAGATTGTCGACCAGCGCTTGCGCACGTGCGGCGTCCACTTCGAACAGCACCAGTTGCTCGACGCCTTCGCTCAACAGTGCATGAGCCACGGCAGAGCCTGCTCCGCCCGCGCCCATCTGCACCACGCGCTTGCGCGCAACGTCCGGCAGGCCGCGCCGCAGGCCTTCGGCGAAGCCCAGGCAATCGGTATTGTGGCCGATCCGCCTGCCGTTCTGGAACACCACAGTATTCACTGCGCCGATACCCCGCGCCTCGTCGGACAGCTCATCGAGCAGCGGCAGGATCGCTTGCTTGAATGGGTAGGTGATGTTCAGCCCTGTGAAGCCGGTATGTTGTGCGGCATCCAGCAGTTGCGGCAATGCGCTGTCTGCAAGCTGAAGCTGATCAGCGTCGATCAAACGGTAGAGGTAGCGCAGATTCTGGGCGTCGCCTTCGTGCTCATGCAGGGCAGGGGTGCGCGATAGCTGTATGCCACGGCCAATCAGGCCGGCGAGGATGGCAGGTTGGCTCATGGACGTGGCTCCCGCAACAGTTCGGCAAAGTGGCTCAGGGCCATGCGATAGCCATGGCTGCCAAGGCCGCAGATGACCCCGACTGCAATCGATGAAACGAAAGACAAATGGCGGAACGGCTCGCGCTTGTGCACGTTCGACAAGTGCACTTCGATCACCGGCAGCTCGCTGGCCACCAGTGCATCGCGAATCGCCACCGAGGTGTGGGTCCAGGCGCCGGGGTTGATCACGATGCCGGCGCAACGGCCCCGAGCGGCGTGAATCCAGTCGATCAGTTCGCCTTCATGGTTGGTCTGGCGGAACTCGATTTCCAGGCCATGGGTTTGAGCGGTTTCGGCGCAACCCTGGGCAAGGTCGGCAAGGGTTTCATGGCCATACTGGGCGGGCTCGCGGGTCCCCAGCATGTTCAGATTAGGGCCGTTGAGCACGAGAATGAGGGGTGTCATGACGGGTATCGCTTTGTTGTTGTTGAATACCCCTATGTTTGTACCGGGTGGTTAATTCCGTCAATTGGATCGGCTGTCGCCCAGGGGAAAGTGGGCGATTATCGGACTTTTTTGCATCCCATCGCCGCTCACTCTCCTTGACTGGCCGCCGCCCGCTATCAGCTGGATATTGGGACCTGTGGCACCATGTCGCTGTCGGCTTCCTCGTGCAGCGAAATGCGCGAGGTTTCCGGCAAAGCCAAGCCACCTACCAAGGCCACCAGGGCGATGGCTACCAAGTAGAACGCCGGCGCCAGGCTACTACCGGTCTGTCCGATCAACCAGGTAGCTACCAGGGGGGCAGTGCCGCCAAACAGCGTGTAAGCCACGTTATAGGTGATGGCCGAGGCGGTGTAGCGGGTGCGGGTGGGGAAGCTTTCCGACAGCAGAGCCGCCGTCACCACACCACTGCACAAGGCGCCCACCGCCAACAGGATCACCCCCAGCAGTGCTGCTGGCATCGAGCCGGAACTGGCCAGCCAGTAAGCGGGGAATACACAGACCATCACCCACAGGCAGGTGAACCCGATGGTCTTGCGTCGCCCGACGCGGTCGGAGAATGCCCCGGCCAGCGGGCAGCCCACCGCTGCGAACAGCAACGCCACGGTGGTTACCAGCAACGACTGCGCGCGGGTCAGGTTACCCACCAGTTGCAGGTAGGTGGCGAAGTAGGTGGTGAACATGTAGAACGACAAGGCCGTCAGCGAGATGAACATACCCAGGTTACGTATCGCACGCCCGTGGTTGCGCAGGGTGTCCTTGAGCGGCGAATGTTCGTGGACCTTGCCCTGTGCGATGGCTTCGCGAAATGCCGGGGTTTCCTCCATGCGCCAGCGTAGGTACAAACCCACCAACCCCAGCGGTGCGGCCACCAGGAATGGGATGCGCCACCCCCAGGCGGTCATCGCTTCGGTGGAGAGTGTAGCTTCCAGGCCATAGGCGATCACCGCCGCGCAGGCGAAGGCCGAGAACGTCGATACCGGCACGAAGCTGCCGTAGAACGCGCGTTGGTTCCGGGGAGCGTGCTCCATCAGGTAGGCGCAGGCGCCTGCGTATTCGCCGCCGGCAGAAAACCCCTGCAGGCATCGCGCCAGGGTCAATAGAGCAGGTGCGGCGAGGCCAATGCTGGCATAGGTCGGCAGCAGGCCGATCAAGGTGGTGGAGCCAGCCATCAGCAGGATGGTCAGCGACAGGATGCGCTTGCGCCCGAGGCGGTCGCCAAGGGCGCCGAACACGATGCCGCCGAGCGGGCGTAAAGCGAAGGCCACGGCGAACACCGCGAAGGTCTTGAGCAGGGCGACGCTGGCGTCTTCACTGGCGAAGAACTGGCTGGCGATCAATGTGGCGAGAAAGCCATACACCGCGAAGTCGAACCATTCGACGAAGTTGCCGATGGCCGAAGCGGCGATGACCCTGCGCAGGGTGGCGGGGGGTACCTCATGCGATATGGACATACGCAAGCTCTCCGGTTTGCAAAGGCAGCCTTGATGAGTGTGGCGCGCTCAGGGTGCGCCATCGTTGTTATCAGGGCCAGTAGACCGGTGCTTGTGGGTGTGCGCATCGTCGAGGGCGACATCGGGATGCCTGTGGGCGTTACACCGTGAATACCACGCCGGTGCGTGAGGCGGCATTACGGATGTGTTCCTGCATGGCCTTCTGCGCCCCCGCTTGGGAGCGCCGGGCAAGGGCGCGGAGGATCTTGCGGTGTTCCTCCCAGGTTTCCATCGCCCGTTCCGGGCGGATGAAGGGCAGTTTCTGGCTTTCCAGGAAGATGTCCTGGCTGGCGGTGATCACTTGCAGCATGGCCTGGTTGCCGCACGCCTGCAGTAAGTGTTGGTGGAAAGCGAAGTCCAACTGCGCTGCGGCTTCGAAGCGCCCGGCTTTGAGCTCTACACGCATGGCTTCGACGTTCGCTTGCAAGCGGTCGATGTCGTGCGCAGTCATCGCGAGGGCCGCCTGGCCGGCGGCGAAACCTTCCAGCGCGTAGCGCAGTTGAAAGGTGTCGCTGGCCGACACCTGCTCGGCGTAGGGCCAGGCAAAGCTCGACGACGCAGGCGCCGAGGCTTGTACGAACACGCCTTTGCCTGGCTGGACACTGACCAGGCCCAACGCGCTGAGTGACGACAGTGCCTCACGAAGCGAGGCCCGGCTCACGCCCAACTGCTCGGACAGATCGCGCTGTGACGGCAATGCGTCACCAGGCCGATAGTCGCCATCGTCGATCAATTTGCGGATGCCTTGCAGGGCTTGTTCGGGGACGGCGCGGGGCAGGGTGTCGTGCATGCTGTTCAGACCGGTCGGAGGGCGATGACCTTGGCTTTTTACGGCCATTGACGGGCGCTGGCAAGCGTTGCTCCGCCCTGGCGCAGCCCAGCATCGCCTTGCACGAAAGCAGGGCAGTGAACACTGCAGATTGGATAGCAGGGTGGCAACTGTTCAGACCAGTAAGACCGTGTGGTGCAGTGTTTGCGGCGTTTCGGCCGGTTTTGGCATGGCCCATGCACTGCTCCGATCGCCCCTTACCTTGAACCTCTGCGAGGCCGTTCGATGAAGACTTTCCGCACCCTGTTACTGGCCAGCCTGATGTGTGGCGGCGCCCTGGTATTGCCTATCGCCAAGGCCGATGCACTGGCTGACATCAGCGCACGTGGTGTGCTCAAGGTGGCAGTGCCACAGGACTTCCCCCCGTTCGGTTCGGTCGGGCCTGACTTCAAGCCCCGTGGCCTGGACATCGATACGGCGCAGCTGCTGGCCGACAAATTGGGTGTAAAACTTGCCCTGACGCCGGTTAACAGCACCAACCGGATACCGTTTCTCACCACTGGCAAGGTCGACCTGGTGATCTCCAGCCTGGGCAAAAATCCTGAGCGTGCAGCCGTGATCGACTTCTCCAGGCCCTACGCACCGTTCTACCTGGCCGTATTTGGCCCGGCCGAGGCGGACATCGCCAACATCGATGCCGTAGCAGGCAAAACCATCAGCGTCACCCGCGGCTCGATCGAGGACATGGAACTGAGCGCCGTGGCGCCCAAAGGCGCAGTCATCAAGCGCTTCGAAGACAACAACTCGACCATCGCCGCCTACCTTTCCGGTCAGGTCGAACTGATCGCCAGCGGCAGTGTGGTAATGGCGGCCATCGCTGAGAAAAACCCGGCCAAGGTGCCGGTGATGAAGGTCAAGCTCAAGGACTCGCCTGTTTACGTGGGGCTGGCCAAGAACGAGCCGGCGTTGCTGGACAAGGTCAATGCCACGCTGGAAGCCGCCAAGGTCGACGGCAGCCTGAACCGCAACGCCGAGAAATGGTTGAAACAGCCGCTGCCGGCCGACCTGTGAGTTGCATCCGGAGCTTGTAACCATGGCGTATGCGTTTGATTTTGCCCCTGTATTGGCCCAGAGCGACCTGCTGCTCAAAGGTGCTTGGTTCACCTTGCAGCTCACCGCCGTCGGCACGCTGCTGGGCGTGGCCATCGGTGTACTTGGCGCTGGTGTACGTGCCTGGCGAATACGGCCTTTCGACCTGCTGTTCGGTGTGTACGTCGAGTTGATCCGCAACACACCTTTCATCGTGCAGCTGTTCTTCATTTTCTTCGGCCTGCCGGCGCTGGGTGTGCGCCTGACCGAGTGGCAAGCCGCTGTGCTGGCCATGGTGATCAACCTGGGAGCCTATTCCACCGAGATCATTCGTGCTGGTATCCAGGCCATCCCCAAGGGGCAGTTGGAGGCAGCCGCAGCCTTGGCCATGAGCCGCTTCGAGACGTTCCGCCATGTGGTGTTGCAGCCTGCGCTGGCGAAAGTCTGGCCGGCGCTGACCAGCCAGATCGTGATCGTCATGCTGGGTTCGGCGGTGTGTTCACAGATTGCCACCGAGGAGCTGTCGTTCGCCGCCAACTTCATCCAGTCGCGTAATTTTCGCGCCTTTGAAACTTACCTGCTGACCACCTTGCTGTATCTGTTCATGGCCATCGTGCTGCGTCAGCTGCTGGCCTGGGCGGGGCAGCGCCTGCTGATGGGGAAACGCTGATGGACTTCACCTTCTGGGACATCTTGCGCAACCTGCTGATCGGCCTGCAATGGACCCTGCTGTTGTCGCTGGTAGCGTTTGTGTGTGGCGGTTTAGCGGGCCTGCTGGTGCTGGTTGCGCGGTTGTCCCAGCACCTGATGGTGCGCAGCCTGGCCAGGGGCTACATCGAGCTGTTCCAAGGTACGCCGCTGCTGATGCAACTGTTCATGGTGTTCTTCGGCATTGCCTTGTTTGGCCTGGACGTGTCTGCCTGGATGGCCGCCGCGATTGCCCTGACCCTGTTCACCAGCGCCTTTCTCGCTGAAATCTGGCGCGGTTGCGTCGAAGCGATACCGCGCGGCCAGTGGGAGGCCTCCGGCAGCCTGGCGCTTAGCCGGATGGAGCAGTTGCGCCATGTGATCCTGCCTCAGGCCATGCGCATCGCCGTGGCACCGACGGTTGGCTTTTCCGTGCAGGTGGTCAAGGGCACGGCGGTGACCTCGATCATTGGTTTCACCGAACTGACCAAGACCGGCGGCATGCTGGCAAACGCCACGTTCGAGCCGTTCATGGTCTACGGCCTGGTCGCGCTGGGCTATTTCGTACTCTGTTACCCGCTCTCGTTGAGCGCCCGTTATTTGGAAAGGAGGCTGCATGCCCCTGCTTAGAGTGTCCGCGCTGCACAAATACTATGGCGACAACCACGTGCTGAAGGGGGTCGACCTCGCCATCGAGGAAGGCGAGGTAGTGGCCATCATCGGCCGCAGTGGCTCAGGCAAGAGCACCTTGCTGCGTACCCTCAACGGCCTGGAGTCGATCAGCGACGGTGTTATCGAAGTGGACGGCGAGTACCTCGACGCTGCCCGTGCCGACTTGCGTTCCCTGCGGCAAAAGGTCGGTATGGTGTTCCAGCAGTTCAACCTGTTTCCCCACCTGAGCGTGGGCGAGAATGTGATGCTCGCCCCGCAGGTGGTGAAAAAGGCCAGCCGCACCGAAGCGCGCCAGTTGGCCGAACAGATGCTGGCGCGGGTTGGCCTTGCCGAAAAATTCGATGCCTACCCTGATCGCCTTTCCGGTGGCCAGCAGCAGCGAGTCGCGATTGCCCGCGCCTTGGCGATGTCGCCGAAGGTGTTGCTGTGCGACGAGATCACCTCGGCCCTGGACCCGGAATTGGTCAATGAAGTGCTTGGGGTGGTTCGCCAACTGGCCAGCGAGGGCATGACCCTGATCATGGTCACTCACGAAATGCGCTTCGCCCGTGAAGTTGGAGACAAGCTGGTGTTCATGCACCAAGGCAAAGTGCATGAAGTGGGCCACCCACGTGAGGTGTTCGCCGCGCCGCAGACGGCGGAGCTGGCCAATTTCATTGGAGCAGTGGCGTCGGCCTAGGGGCGACCGACACGCCACGGTGCGTACTCAAGCTCGCTGTAGCCCTCAGCCACGCCGTTGGCATTCGCTGAATAGCCCGGCAGCTGGTTCAGGTTCGTGGCCAGACAGCGGGCATTGAGACGGGCCTGGAGCTCGCTGTCCAGCCGAAAGTCGGCTGGCCGCAAAGGGTGCGGGTGAATCTGCACCAGGCACTGCTCGACTTTGCCTTGTGCATTGCCCTGGTAATACACCGACACACTGCCAACGCTGGTTACCGGTTGATCGCGCAGTAGGTGCTGCCAGAAAAATGCGCGCTGCGCGTTCGCCTGACCCCGCAGTGATGCAGGGTCTGCTGCAGGCAGCATCACGACCAGCGGGGCGATGACGTCGACAGTATCCTTGGCCTCATACAACGCTGCAGGTACGCGGGGGTAGATGGTCTTCCAGCACTGCGCTTCGACCAGCCTGGCCAGCGCCTTGAAGTTGCTCAGAGGTACGCCAGCCGGCAGCAGCTTTTCCTGGCCCGGTGAAGGCTGGGCCTTGCAAGCGATGGGTGCGGAATTTGCGTCCAAGGTGATGCGCAACCTGACTACACCGACATGCCGACCGCTATCGGTGGTGGCGATTGTCTGGATGAGCGCTTGCTGCATTTGCTTGGCGAAGATGCCCGTTGCAGCGGGCTGCGCGTCTGGTACAGCGCGAGCCTTGCAAGCGGCCAAAGTGAGGGCGAATAGGATGGTCACCAAGATTTTTGACACAGGAACGTCCTTGCGTGTGCTTGAGCCGGAACTTCGACCCCGCGGTGGATGGCGTGCATATTCTCCCTGACCGCACGCGCAGAAGTGACTGCTGATTGTGTGGGAAACATCTTCCCGTGCGCGTCGGCATTAGCGCCACCACTCACTTGCGCGCCTGTTCCTCCAGCGCCTGCAACGCCTGCTCGATCTGTTGCATGCGCTGCTCGGCCAGCGCCTGGGCGTTTTTGTCCTGTGCCGTTTCGCGCATCAGCCCGGTGAGCTTGTCGCTCAGCCGCTGGCCTTCTTCGGTGTCTTCAAGGGCCTTGGCCTTCGCCGGGTCGT
Organism: Pseudomonas sp. KCJK9000; assembly: GCF_046230725.1. Classification (NCBI taxonomy): domain Bacteria; kingdom Pseudomonadati; phylum Pseudomonadota; class Gammaproteobacteria; order Pseudomonadales; family Pseudomonadaceae; genus Pseudomonas; species Pseudomonas sp. KCJK9000. Next base: position 39,897 of record NZ_JBJJLN010000021.1, read on the forward strand.
GGGTGGCGGCAACGATGGTGGCGAACTCGGCATCGGTGAAGTTCTTCTTGCTGTAGAGCTTGAACAGGTCCTGGCGTTGATCCTCGACCGTGAGGTATCGGCGCAGGACGCTGCTGATTGTGGCGGCATTCAAATGCGGGTGGGTGCGGGTGAGCAATGCCGCCATGCGTTCGATGTTGTGGTCGTAGGCCTCCTGCAGCGGCAGGTTGGCCAGAATCTGCTCCTCGCGCGAAGGCTTCTGATCGCAGGCGGCAACGGCGCAAATCAACAGCAGGGGGAACAGCAACGTCTGTATGCGGGGCATGGAGGGGCCTTGGGCGCGTTTTGCAGGGGTAGATTATAGCGGTGTACGGTGCTTGGCCAGCAGTGCGCCGGAGTAAAAAAACGCGAGCTCGCAGTGTAGGACGCTTCCTACGTCATAGGCCTAGAAGTGGAACCTCTCGTTCATTTTCATCGCCGAGCATGTTGTTTACCGTCATTGTCATCGGCGATGACTGAGGAAGGACGCTCATGGCACATCTTGCGTTGTACAAACTCGACCTGCTCGACGCCTTCGAGGCTCGCAAGGCCGACTGGACCTATGCCGACCTGGACAAACTGCTGACCAAATTCAGGCCGTCTTCCTGTTTCGAGGACGGCAAAGGGCTGATCATCGCGGCGCACAAGGAGGGAAGCTGGCCCAGGACCGTGAAGCGCTACTTGCTGACGCACTACCTGGTGCATCAACACATCGCTTGTGAGCTCGACGAGGTATTTACCGCCGTGGTGGCGACCTTGACTGAGCAGGAGCGGCAAAACTGGGGGGTGTGAATGCGGCCAGGCACGGGTCTCACGGCACCCGAAAACGCAGGACAGGCGTACCATCGTAGGGGGCGGTCAGGTAATGGGCATGCACCCTGAAGGTGCTCAGCAGCCGCTCAGGGGTGAGCACCTCCAGCGGTTTGCCGAGGGCGACCAGGCGTCCCTGGTCAAGCACAGCGACCCGGTCGCAGGTCAGGGCCTGGTTAAGATCGTGCAAGGCAACCAATGTGCTCACCGGCAACCCCTGCACCTGCTGCAGCAAGCTGAGCTGGTGCTGGATGTCGAGGTGGTTGGTCGGCTCGTCGAGCAACAGCACCTGAGGCCGCTGAGCCAAGGCGCGGGCGATGTGCACGCGCTGGCGCTCGCCGCCGGACAGAGAACGCCATATGCGAGTGGTTAGGTGCGCAGCATCCAGATCGGCCAGGGCTTGCTCGACGATTGCGCGGTCAGCGCTGGAAAACGGCGTCAGCGCTGACAGCCACGGTGTACGGCCCAGGGCAACGGCATCGAACACGCTGATCGCGTCGAGGGTGTCGGCTTGTTGCTCGACCAGCGCCAAGGCTTGTGCGACGCGCCGGCGTGGCAGGCGTGCCAGCGGCTCGCCCAGCAATTCAACACTACCTGAACTGGGTGTGCGCAGGCCTGCCAACAGCTTGAGCAGTGACGATTTGCCCGAGCCGTTGGGGCCGACGACGGCCAATGTTTCACCGGGTATCACGCTGAGCGTGATGTCGCACAACACGGCGTGGCCTGCCAATTTCAGGCCCAGGCCGCTGCATGCCATGGGTGCTGGTTGTGCGCTGTGCATGACCGTCATGGGCGCCCCCGGCGGCTGATCAGAATCAGGGCAAAAACCGGTGCACCCAGCAAGGCAGTGACCACGCCTACCGGAATGACCTGGCCGGCGATCAGGGTGCGCGACAGGATATCGGCGGCAATCAGGAACAATGCCCCACCCAGGGCGCTGGCAGGCAGCAATCGGCCGTGGCCTGGGCCCAGCAGCAGGCGCAAGGCGTGGGGTATCACCAGGCCAACGAAGCCGATGGCGCCGACGATCGAGACCATCACCGCCGTCACCAGCGCCGCGCAGCTGATCAGTAGCAACTGGCTGCGGCGCACCGCGATGCCCAGAGACGCCGCCGAGTCAGAGCCGAAAGTAAAAGCGTCCAGCGCGCGGCGGTGCCACAGGCACACCACCAAGCCGAACAGGGCTGCCGGGAGGGCCAGCCATACCGAGGGCCAGCGTACGCCGCTGAGGTTGCCCAGCAGCCAGAACAGAATGCCTCGGGCTTGCTCGGCGGTGGCTGATTGGGTGATGAGCAAGGCGGTGAGGGCATTGAACAACTGTGAGCCAGCGATGCCGGCGAGGATTACCTGTGCGTTGTTGCTGTCGGGCCCGGCGGCGCGGGCCAGCACCAGTACCAGGGCGAACGCGGCAAGGGCCCCGAGGAAGGCACCGCCAGACATACTCAGGGCCGCACTGCCAAGCCCCAGCAGCCCCACCAGCACTGCGCCGGTGGAGGCTCCGGCCGAAAGGCCCAGCAGGTAGGGTTCGGCTAGCGGGTTGCGCAGCAGTGCCTGGAGAATGACCCCGCAAGTGGCCAGGCCTGCACCGCAGGCCGCGGCGACCAGCGAGCGGGTCAGGCGGTAGTTCCAGACGATACCGGCATCGATCGGATCGACCGGATAGCCGGCTTGCCACAGGTGATTGGCCAGCACCTGGCCGACGACGCTTGGCTGCAAGTGGGTTTCACCGATGACCGTGCCGGCCAGCACGGCAGCGAGCAAGGCCAGCAGGGCCAGCGTGCTGTAGAGCAGTGCTTTGATCATTGCGCCGCGTGACCACTGGCGAAGGCTGCAGATAACGTTTGCAGCCCACGGAACAAGCGGATTCCGGCCTGCATCGCTTCGGCGTCGAGCAGGATGACACGGTTGTACTTCACCGCATCCATGTGCTTTGTCACCGGGTCCTTGCGAAGGAATTCGAGCTTTTTCTGATAGTCATCGGCAGGGTAGCGACGGCGGTCCATGCGCGCGATGATCAGCCAGGTAGGGTTGGCCTTGGCCAAGGTTTCCCAGCCTACGGTCGGCCACTCTTCGGTCGAATCGACTACGTTGCGTACCCCCAGCGTGCGCAGCATGAAGTCGGCTACGCCCTGGCGGCCGGCCACATACGGGGCGGCGGCGAGCTCGCTGCTGGAGAACCAGAACAGTGCCGAAGTGTTGCTCAGGTCTTTGTCGCGCAGTTGCAGCCTGGCGCTGGCCAGGCGTGCCTTGAGGTCGGCATTGAGGGCTGCGCCGCGCTCCTGCACGTCGAAGATTTCGGCCAGCTGGCTGACACTCTTGTAAATGCTGTCGACCTGAAACGCCTGCAGACGAGTGCCGTCGGCACCCACCAGGTTGTCCTTGCCCTCGCAGTCCGAAGGCAGCAGGTAGGTTGCAATGCCCAACTCAGCGAACTGCTCGCGGGTAGCCACCGCCCCCTGAGCGCCCACCATCCACTCGAATTGCACGGCCACCAATTGAGGACGCTTGGCCACGACTGCCTCGAAACTCGGCTCGTTGTCGGCCAGGCGCGGTACCCTGGCATTGATTGCCTGGTATTCGGGCAGCACGTTGTTGAACCACAGTGAGGTACCGGCCAGCTTGTCGCCAAGGCCCAGCGCATAGAGCATTTCGCTGCCTGCCTGGCCGATGGTGACCGCACGCTCCGGGGCTTGGGCGAACGTCTGCGGGATACCGCAGTTCTCAAGGGTCAGCGGATAGTGAGTGGTACCGGCCTGGGCCAGGCCGATGAAGCTCAGGCTTGCAAGCAAGGCGATAAGACGGGGCAGCATGCGGGGCGATCTCCTGACAGACAGTTCTGGTGAGGAACGCACGGACAGGCATCGCCGGCCCCCTGCTGGCGCAGAGGCAACTCGGATGGCCATCCCGGACACCCCGCCGGTTGGTGATAGGCGCCGGCAGGTCTCCTGACTGGTGCGTCCTGGCCCGGCTCCAGCCTTCCCGGATCAAATCACCCAGTGGCATCGATGGAGCAGGCTCGGCACCTACAGTTGCGGGGGCAGTTCCGATTGGCACGCCATGGGCGAGCCCGGGATTCCCTATTGATTCCGTGATGGAAACCGGCGGGCGGCATGGTAGACCATCAAGCCGCCGGGCAAAAGGTCAAATCAGAAGTACTTCAGCCAAGCGATATCGCGCCGGCGTGCCTTGAGCCGGGCGAACCGACGCACCGGCACGTACAGCGCCCCAGCCAGCAGCAGCGACATCAGCCACACCGCGCCGATGCTGTCAAAGCCAAAGTGCTCACCGTGGTTATGGCCCCACAGCGCCATACCGGCCAGGTACAGCAGTTTGAGCACGTACAGGTGCAGCAGATAGAAGAACATCGGCGCTGCACCTAGCACTGCCAAAGCACTGATCCAGCGGGCATGCCCTGCGCGTTCGAAGGCGCGGAGCAACAGCAGGCCGCAGCCCAGGGTCAGCGCCAGAAACAGCAGCGAGGGTGGGTATTTGGTGATGTTGAAAAAGCTCATCAGCGTCTGCGTGATGGTCGGGTAGCCGGCCCACGGCGCATCGCCGTAGCCGTTATACAGGCGCAATATCATGAACCCGAGCAGGGCGACGGCGCCGGCCACCATCAGCCGGTGCTGACGCTGGCCGGCATCGCTGCCTCGGGCGAACCACGGGCCGAGGGCATACCCCAAAGCGATCACTCCTATCCATGGCAATACCGGATAGGACGTGCGCAAGCGCAGGCCGTCGGTCACGTCCAGCCAGCTTCGGTCGTGCAGCATCGCCCAGGGCACATGCAAGGCCGACTCCACACCGAAGTGCAGGTTGTCGAGCAGGTTGTGGCCAGCAATGATCAGTGCTGCCACGCCCAACAGGGCAGGGCGCGGCAGCCAGACCAACAGCGACAGGGCGATCATGCTTATCCCTATGGCCCAGATGACCTGCAGGTAAATCACGCCCGGTGGCAGTTCGAAGGTCCAGGCAAAGTTGACCAAGGTGAACTCCAACACCACCAAGAACAGTCCGCGCTTGAACAAAAACCCTGAAACCTCGCCACGGCCCTGATACTTCTCACCATACAACCACGCCGACAGCCCCGTGAGCAGAACGAATACCGGCGCGCACAGGTGGGCCAGGGTGCGGCTGGCGAACAACCAGGGTTCGGTGGTTTCGATGGTCATCGGGTCGCTGACCTGGCGGTGTAGGAAAAAGGTCTCGCGAACGTGGTCCAGCAGCATGAACAGAATCACCAGGCCGCGCAGAGCGTCGATGCTTTGCAGGCGCTGGGTCGGTAAGGTGGTTTTGACTGAGGGGCTGATCATGGAAAATTCGCAGGCAAGAATCGGTATCAAAGGAAACGTTATCTTATAACTAATCATGCGCACTGGCTTGTTTTTTTGCGCAGTGGCGATTGATTAACTGTTATCAGCGGGCTTCGCCCGTGCTCGCGGGTAAACCCGCAGCACAGGCTTGGCGATTGGCATGAACCTCCAAGAGCGGCGTTCAGCCAAGAACGGGTCTAGCCCGCGCCATCGATCGCGGCGAATCAGAACGTGTAATCCACGGTAGCGAAATACGACCGCGGCGTGCCCATTACCCATTGCTCGCCACTGAATACCGAGGCCACATACGCCCGGTCGAACAGGTTGTTGAGCTGCAACCCCAGGCGCACGTCTGGTAGTAGCTGCCAGCCGATGTTGGCATCCACCACGGTGTAACCCGGTGCACTTTGGCTATTGGCCGTGTCGGCATAGCGTTCGTCCACATAGCGCGCACCGATGCCAGCTTCCACTTGCTGGCCAAAGCTTTTACTCAGCCACAGGTTGGCCGTGCGCCGCGGCACATTGGCAGGCCGGTTACCCGCACGGCTCTGGGGCACGCCATCGACCAGCTCGTCAAAATCATCGAACTTGGCACGTACCAGCGCTGCATTCGCCGATAGCTGCCAGCGCTGCCCCAGGGCCAATTCCACAGAAGCTTCCAGGCCATCGGACGTCTGCTGCCCGGCTTGCTGGGCCTCGTGGCTGATCGGGTCAGCCACCAGCAGCTTGTTCTTGACGATATGGAAGGCTGCCAGGGTCCATTCGCCCCGACCGTCCCAGAAGCGCTGCTTGAGGCCCAACTCAGTCTGTCTGGCCTTGGTCAGGTGATAGTGCATCTGGGACGGGGCCAGGCTGATCAGGTTGTCCACGCCGTCTTCACTGGTGCTGTACTGGCCATACAGCGACAGATCATCAGTGACTGCGAACACCAGCCCAGCGCGCCAGTTGCCACCCTGCAGGCTGCGGTCACTGCGGCTGGCATCGACAAGGTTGTCGCGCTCGATGTGATTCTGGTCGCGACGCACGCCCGTCACCAGCGACAAGCGCTCGCTCAGCTGCAAGCGGTTCTCGGCGAACAGGGCGAAGGTGTGGGTAGTGGACAGCGTCTGCGCACGGGTTGGCGAATTGCTATGGAACCAGCCAGCGGCTGGCTGCCATGGGTCGATGTAGTCTGCACCCACGTCGTCGTAGGGCCGGTTGCTGTCGACGTTGAAACGCACCTTGTTGTACTCGGCGCCAATCAGCGTCCTGCTTGGCAGCCCGAACAGCTGATGATCGAAGCTGAAGGTCTGGCGATCGCCAATCTGCTCTTGGTTGTGCCTGATTTGCAGGTAGCTCTGGCGCTCCAGTTGCTCTCGCGCGGCGTCCCAGCTGTAGTTCTCGGCATTGCGCCAGTGACGGCGGCTCTTGATGTAATACAGCTGGTTGCTGGCGCTGACGTGATCGGTCAGCGTCCAGTCGGTAGTCAAACGCGTCCACTCGTCGTGGTAGCGCTGCACATCGTTGCGAATGTTGTAGTTCTTCTTGCGCAGGCTGTTGCGGTAGTGGCCATCGATCAACGGCGTGCCGTAGTAATTGGCCGGCTGGGCGTCGCCCCGTTCGTGGGCGAGGGTGAAGCTGAGGTCCTCGCTGGCGTCAAAGCGCACTGCGGCACTGAGCGCCAGGCTACGGGAATCTGTGCGGTCGACCCAGCCATTGCCCGCTTGCTGGTTGAGTGTCACGCGGTAGCTCAAGCGCTCACTGAGGCTGCCGCCGCTGTCCAGGCCCAACTGCTGGCGATCCCAGGAGCCATAGCCCAGGCGCAGGTGGTTGCGAACCTCGCCAACCCATGGTTTTTTCGGGATTACGTTGATCACTGCCCCGGTGGCGCCCTCACCATACAGTACCGAGGCCGGGCCGCGAATCACATCGATCTGCTCGACCATCCACGGGTCGACCGGAAACGTCTGAGTACCGGCCCCGGTGTACAGGCGCGCGCCGTCGAACAGGGTCATCACAGATCCATGGCCTGTGAAGCCGCGTGCTGACAGGCCAGTGCCGCCGTCGCCGGGGTTGCCGATGAAGGTGATGCCGGGGGATCGGGTCACTGCGTCCTGAACGGTGAGGTTATTGCGCTGCTCGATCTGGCTGGCCGTGATGCTGCTGATGCTGGCAGGTGTATCCAGGGCGCTGAGGTTCAGCCGCGAGCCGGCATCAGTGGGGGTGGCCAGGTCGACGCGTTGTGGGTCACGGCTATCGGTGACAGCTGTGGAGGGGAGGTTCAGCACAGGTTCGTCGGCCAGTACTGGCAAGGTCACGGCCAAACAGGCCGCCAGGGGATGAAGCTTGATGAGTCGGGACATGTCGTTCCACTGCAGCAGGAATGAATGGATCCCGGTGGAAAACACGCAAAGGCGCACCGCGCACGCTGGCGCACACGCGGATACCGGCCTGCGCCCGCCCACCGCGGGTTGCCAAGTGAAGCTTCAGGCCGGTCTCCGGGCTTGCGAGGGGCGTGATACCTTCACCTTCCCATGCAGGCGCACAGTGGTGTATCGAAGGCATCGCTCGCTTACCGTTGCGGGGGCAGCGCCGGACTTGTCGTGAACCACGACGCACCGGCTTCCCGTTTCACCCTGCGCACGGCGGCGCAGGGCACCTGAAACTGGCGCGCATCTGACCATCGAATGGCCGGCGCGTCAAATCCGTGAATCAGCGCCCGCGACGGCGCGATACGCGCGCCTCAATATTTTTGCGTCCGATCAACAGGGCTGGTTTCTCCACCACCGGTTCATCGGCCAGCCATTTGTACATCACCAGGCAATCGACCAGGCCAAGGCGGGCGTGGCGGTAGGCTTTGGGCAGGCGGCCAACGGTTTCGAAGCCTAGCTGCGTCCACAGCGCCACAGCCACTTCGTTGCTCGCGACGACCGAATTGAACTGCAGCGCCAAAAACCCTTCCTGGCGCGCCAGTTTCTGGGAATGTTCGCACATCAGCCTTGCTACGCCCCGCCCGCGGGCAGCCTCGCAGACCATGTAACCGCAGTTGCCCACATGGGCGCCTGGGCCGGCAGCATTGGCCTTGAGGTAGTAGGATCCAAGCAGTTCACCGTCTTCTTCGGCCAGCAGCGTGTGCAGGGGCAGGTGCAGCCATAGCTGGCGTGCCTGCTCGAATGTCAGGTCAGGGTCGTAGGCATAGGTTTCACGGGCCTGGGCGATGGCCTGGAAAGTTGGCCAGAAACGCTCGAAGTCTTCCGGCGTCATGGGGCGGATATGGATCATGGCGGTTCCTGCAGTGGCTAGGCCGCCAAGTCTGGTTGGCGCGGCGCCGACGCGCAAGGGCACCGACGCCGTAAGGCATCAGCCGTCGGCCTTGCCCACCGCATCCAGGGCCCGAGCCGAGTAAACCAGGGCGGCGCCGGCATTCATGGCTACAGCCACACCGAGGGCCTCGGCGATTTCCTCGCGGGTAGCACCGTGCTTGACAGCCTGTTGTGAATGCACCGCGATGCAGCCGTCGCAGCGGGTGGTCACGGCCACGGCCAGTGAAATCAGTTCGCGGGTCTTGGCGTCCAGGTGGTTGGTCTTGGCGCCGGCGCCACTGGCAGTCATATAGCCGGCGACAGTGTCGGGGGACAGTTGCTTGAGGTCGCCGATGCCGGCCATCAGCTGCTTACGGTAGGCGTCCCAGTCCATCATGCTCATCGTCTTCACCTTGGCAAGGTTGCAGGGGGAGCTTTCAGGCTAGTCGAATTCGCGCCTATCGCCGCTTGCCGGCGATAGGGTGCAGCAAGGGCATCAGATGTAGATGAACACCAGCACGACGGCCGCGACCACCAGCCACTTTTCCAGGTAATAGCGTGTGCGGTTACGCTTTTTCAGGGCTTTGCCACGCTCGCGGATCTTGTAGATGCGCCTGAACAAGCGGTTGATGGCGCCGGTTTTGTCGCCCGCGTCGTTAGGTGCCGCTGCCCCCGCCATGACGTTGCGGCTGAACCAGCGGTTGAACGCCGTTGCCCAGCGGTACTTCAACGGGCGTTCGATGTCGCAGAACAAGATGATGCGATTATGCTCGGTGGTGTTGGCGGCGTAGTGGATATAGGTTTCATCGAAAACCACGCCCTCGCCATCGCGCCAGGAATACTTCTCGCCATCCACGTCGATGTAGCAGCCGTCGTCGTTGGGCGTGTCCAGGCCCAGGTGAAAGCGGTACGAGCCGGCATACGGGTCGCGGTGTCGCACCAGCTTGGCACCAGGGGGCAGGGTGGCGAACATCGCTGCCTTGACCGTACCGATGCCCTGCAGCAGCTCGGTGGTGCGCGGGCACAGGGTCATGGCCGATGGGTGGCTTTCGCCGTACCACTTGAGGTAGAAACGTTTCCAGCCGGTCTTGAAGAAAGAGTTGAAACCGACATCGTCGTAATTGTCGGACTTCTTGATCTCGCCCACGTGCAGCAGTTGCTGAGCTTCGCTACGAATCTCCTGCCAGTGGTCCTTGAGCGGCTGCAGCTCGGGGAAGGCTTCGACCGGCAGGTAGGGCTTGGCCGGGTGCTTGGAGAACAGGTACAGGAAAGTGTTGACCGGCGCCAGGAAGCTTGAGTGGTCACCCAATTGGCGAGTCAGTTTGTGGCGTACTCGACCGCGCAGGTGAACATAGGCGATCGAGAGAACGAAGATCAATACAAGTGCAATTTTCATGGACGGTTACTTGTCGAAAAATGGCCATGCGCCATGGCATAAGCTCGCCAGCATAAACAATCAGCGGGGTAGTTTGTACATATTGTTACCTTCGCAGAGGTGGACATTGGTGTAAGGCGGCCTGTTGCGCGCAAACGTTTCACGTGATGGAGTTCCCATGGAACAGGACATTCGCCCCAGCGGCACCCCCTTCAAAAGGCTGTTCTTCGCCTTGGCTGTCAGTGATGCCCAACGCCGCGCACTCAGCCAATGGCGGCGCGAGTTGGGCCTGCGCGGCGGCAAGCCGGTGCCCAGCGAAAACTTCCACCTGACCTTGCTGTTTCTGGGGGACGTGGCTGCAGCACAGGTGCCGGCCGTGTGCGCGGCGGTAGATAACCTGGTGCGGCCGGGTGCACCTGTGCGCCTGTTGCTCAATGCATTGAATACCTGGCAGCGCGCCAATCTGCTGGTGCTCGAGCCTGAGCAGGCGCCTGCGGCTTTACGCAAGCTGGTCTATGGTTTGCAACAGGCGTTACTGCCGCTGGGGTTCGCTGCACAGGCACGTGATTACCGTCCGCATCTGACCTTGGCTCGGGATTATCGTGGGCAGGTGCCAGAGGCCGCTCAAGCCCCTGAGTTCCACCTCATTGCCAGGCACTTCACGCTGTTCGAGTCGCGCAAGGGGCGATATTGGCCACTGGCGCAGTGGCCGTTGGGGGACTAGCCCGGCGTCAGACCGGGAGGCTTTGATAGGGCAATTCATCCCCAGGGCTGCGGGCAAACAGGCGCTTGTATTCACGGCTGAACTGGGAGGTGCTCTGGTACCCCACCCGGTGCGCCGCCTGCGCCACCCCCAGCCCCTCGCCAATCAACATCTGTTGCGCCTTGAGCAGGCGCAAGCGCTTGAGATACTGCATCGGCGCCATATCGGTGCAGCGTTTGAAGTGCTCATGAAAGGTCGAGACACTCATGTTGGCGCAGGCGGCCAACACCTCGACGCTCAACGGCTGCGCGTAATGCGCGCGCAAGTGTGTGAGCGCCGCCCCGATGCGGGCGAAGTGCCCTTGTTGCTCGACCAGCGCCCGCAACACGCCCGCCTGGGGGCCGCGCAATGCGGTATACAGCACCTCGCGAATGCGCGCCGGGCCCAGGACTTTGGCGTCGACCGGGTTCTGCAGGCAAAGCAGCAGTCGCTCTACCGAATCACGCATCGAAGCATCGAGCGCCGCCGAAGTCATCGACTGCGGCGTCTGGGCCTGCACCCCAGGGTCAGGTGTCAGGCCCATGCTCTGCACCAGCTCGCCCAGCACACCGCGGTCGATGTCCACCGCCACGCCCAGCAGCGGTTCCTCGGGGGTGGCGAAGGTCTCGCACATGAACGGTACCGACAGCGCTTGCACCAAGTAATGCCCGGCGCCGTATTCCAGGGTGCGCGGGCCCAGACGCGCCAGCTTGCTGCCCTGGGCCAGGATCATCAGGCTCGGTTCGTAGATCTGCGGGCTGCTGGCGACATAATGGTCCCAGCTCAATACCTGCACCTGGGGCAGGTGAGTGGGTACGAAGCCCGGGCGGGTCGCCAGGCTGCGTATCAGTGAACATAGGGGGGCATTGGCGTCGACGTGACGGGTCAGTTGCATACGAAACCTGGGCAGAGAATCAGACAGTTGCATCATCGCAGATTGGCGAGCCAGCGGTAGATGCTGCGTTCAAGCTCCGGAGAATCAGGCATGGATGCCGGAGAATCAGCGGTGGGCGAAAAAAACCAGGGGCAGCAAAATAGGTGGCCTGAATCGTTTCATTACTTGTGAGGTTCCGCATGTATAACGCCATTGGTTACGCCGCCCAGACCCCGACCAGCCCGTTGGCCCCCATGCGCTTCGAGCGCCGAGCGCCGCGCCCGGACGACGTCGCCATCGACATCCTCTATTGCGGTGTCTGCCATTCCGACATTCACCAGGCGCGCAACGAATGGGGCATCGCCGTTTATCCGCTGATGCCAGGCCACGAAATCATCGGTCGAGTCACGGCTGTGGGCGACAAGGTCACTTCCCATAAGGTTGGCGATCTGGTTGGGGTAGGGTGCATGGTCGACTCTTGCCGCCACTGCGAAGCCTGCGCCAAGGATTTGGAGCAATACTGCCTGGAAGGCCCGACCATGACCTACGCCACCCCGGATCGGGTCGATGGCAGCAACACCATGGGCGGGTATTCCAGCAGCATCGTGGTCAGCGAACACTTCGTGGTGCGCATCCCGGCCGGCATGGACCTGCCCAGCGCGGCGCCGATCCTCTGCGCCGGTATCACCACCTATTCTCCGCTCAAGCATCATGGCGTAGGCCCCGGCCACAAGATCGGCATTCTCGGCATGGGTGGCCTGGGGCACATGGGTATCAAACTGGCCAAGGCACTGGGCGCCGAAGTCACTCTGTTCACGCGCTCTGCGGCCAAAGCCGAGGAAGCACGTCGCCAGGGTGCCGACCATGTGATCGTGTCGACCGATGCCGAGCAGATGCGCGCCGCCGCGGGTCGTTTCGACTTCCTGCTCGACACCATTCCGGTGCAGCACGATCTCAATCCGTACCTGGAAACCCTCAAATTCGACGGCGTACACATCCTCGTGGGCCTGATCGAACCGATCGACCCGGCCGTGCACGCGGCCAACCTGGTACTGAAGCGTCGGGTGTTGGCCGGTTCGTTGATCGGTGGTATCGCCGAAACCCAGGAGGTGCTGGACTTCTGTGCTGCCCACGACATTCGCTGCGATATCGAAATGCTCGACATCCGCAATATCAACCAGGCTTACGAGCGCATGATCGCCGGTGACGTGAAGTACCGCTTCGTGATCGACATGGCGACCCTGCAAGGCTGAGCCATGCCCGTACCGGCCCTGGCGCCGGTACGGGCACCTGCATGCCGTGGTTGTGAGACCCCGGTATGACGCGTACCATGCGGGCAATCCCTCCAATAACAAACCCGTGCCTCAGCGCGGCCGATACTTGGCCCCTGACGCGCGATTTTTCGCTTTGCCTGCACAGATCAGATACCTACCCATGAACGGATCCATTGCCACCCACATGCCGCCCACCCCCAGCAAAGGTAGCTGGCTGAGTGTGATCGCCCTGGCCCTGGCGGCTTTCATCTTCAACACCACCGAGTTCGTCCCGGTGGCGCTGCTAAGTGACATCGGCAGCAGCTTCCAGATGAGCACCGCGCAGGTCGGCCTGATGCTGACTATCTACGCTTGGGTGGTGGCTTTGGCTTCGCTGCCGATGATGCTGCTGACCCGTAACATCGAGCGTCGGCGGTTGCTGCTGTTCGTGTTCCTGGTGTTCATCGTCAGCCATCTGCTGTCGTGGTTGTCGCAGAGCTTCGTCATGCTGCTGGTCAGCCGCGTTGGCATCGCCTTGGCCCATGCCGTGTTCTGGTCCATCACCGCGTCGCTGGCCGTTCGTGTGGCTCCACCGGGCCAGCAGGCCAAAGCCTTGGGGTTGCTGGCCACCGGGACCACATTGGCGATGGTGCTGGGCATCCCGCTGGGGCGGGTAGTGGGCGAAGCGCTGGGCTGGCGCATCAGTTTCCTTAGCATTGCCGGCGTGGCGCTGGCGACCATGCTGTGCCTGATGAAGTCGCTGCCATTGCTGCCCAGCCAGAACTCAGGTTCGCTGCGCAGCCTGCCTATATTGTTCAAGCGCCCGGCACTGGTCATCACCTATGTGCTGGTGACCTTGGTGATCACCGCGCAATTCACCGCTTATAGCTACATCGAGCCATTTGCCCTGCACGTGGCGCAAATCGGTGGCGAGCGCACCACGCTGCTTTTGCTGTTGTTCGGTGGCGCTGGCGTGTGCGGCTCGGTGCTGTTCAGCCGTTACAGCGATCGCTTCCCCCAGGGTTTTCTGTTGAGTTCGATCGGCGTGCTGGCCGCTTGCTTGCTGTTGCTGTTACCCCTGTCTGGCAACTTCTACGTGTTTGCGGCGCTGAGCATGTTCTGGGGCGTGGCGATCCTGAGTTTCAGCCTGTCGTTGCAGTCCAAGACGCTGAAGCTCGCCAGCGATGCCACCGATGTGGCGATGGCGCTGTTTTCCGGCATCTACAACATCGGCATTGGTGGCGGCGCATTGCTGGGGAGCATCGTCAGTAGCCAGATGGGCGTAGCCAATATTGGCCTGGTTGGCGGGAGTGTGGCGGTGATTGCACTGTTACTGGCTGTGGCCAGCACCCAGCGCTTGCGCGAAGCGCTCAGCCACTGACTGCCTGCGCTGGGCTTTGCGCAAGCACGCCAGCTGAGGGGCGCGAAGGGTAGATACCTAGCCGCAACTCGCTAGCTCAATACCGCAGCCCAGGCCGAAATCAGCAGCAGTGCGGCCAAGCTGCGGTTGAACCACAACAACCGCCCGGGCGTCTGCAACCAGCGCGTGCTACCTACACCCAGCAGCGCCCACACCGCCATGCACGGTATGGCAATCAGCAAGAACATCAGGGCCAGCTGCCACACCGGCAGCGAAGGCGCCGCAAACACGCCAATCACTGCAATTGCCATCATCCAGACCTTGGGGTTTACCACCTGTAACGATGCCGCGCTGACGGCGCCCAAAGGCTTGCTATCGATGCGCTGCAGCGGTTGCCCGGCACTGCGCAACATGCGCCAGGCCAGCCAACTCAACCACAACACGCCAGCCCAGCTCATTGCCTGCTGTGCCAAGGGATGGCGCATGAGCGCTTCACCTAGCCCAAGGCCCACCAGCCATACGATTGAGGCGGCCGCAGCGCATGCCGCCAGCAGCGGCGCCAGGCTCGCGCGCAGGCCCTGACGGGCGCCATGGGCCAGAATCAGCAGGTTGGTCGGCCCTGGGCTGATGCTCGAAGCCAGGGCGAAGAGAATGAACGCTAACAAGGATTGCGACATGGCAGAGGGCTCCAATTGTTCGGCATCCCATCCTCGCAGCACCCCTGGCGTCAGTCTGGAAGGTTTGTGCAGCGCCGTCGGTAATCGGCTGGGGTCAACCGGTAGGCACGGCGGAACCAGCGCCCCAGGTGGCTTTGGTCAGCAAAGCCAAGCGCCATTGCCACGTCGGCCGGAAGCTTGCCCCTTGCAAGCAAACGCCGAGCTTTGGAGAGCCGCAGCTGAATCAGATAGGCATGCGGCGCCAAACCGTAGGCGGCCTTGAACGCCCGAGTCAGGCGAAAGCGGTCGACACCGCAGGCTTGGGCCACCTGCTCAAGCGCAATGTCCTGGTCGAAATAGGCGTGCAAAAAATCCCGTGCCCGCTGCGCGATGATCGGCAGCCGCGGGTCGGGGTTCAAGCGCTTGCGCCAGTGCAGGTGGCCGGTGAGTGTGGCCAGCAGGGTATCCATCGCCGTCTGGCGCACAATGCGCAGCTCCAGGCCATGTACCGCCTGAAACGCCATTGCGGTGGCGCAGGCCAGGCGCGGGTCCTGGCATAAGGTGTCGGCGAAGCTTGGCAGGCTATCGGTGGGAGCCTGTTCGAACAGCGCCCGCATTTCGGCCTCGAGCCAGGTTGGCTCAAGGTAAAGGGTTGAATAAGTGAAGCCTTCAGCGGTTGGCGCGTGGCCGTCGTGCAGGTCGCCGGGCTCGAGCAGGAAGACTTGGCCCGCGGTACTCTGGTGGCGCACTCGGCGGCAGTTGAACTGCTGTACACCCTGCTCAGTGACACCGACCAGGAAGCTGTCGTGCCAGTGCGGATCATAGGCATGTCCGACGAAATGCGCGCGAACCGACTCGATGCCAGTATCGGCGTGTTGCTTGAGGTCGATCCAGTTGCTCATGGCACTACGCTGCTGATGGGTAGGGCGCTTCACCTTACCGCAGGCGGGCATCGGCGTTTAGAACAAATGTGATCAGCGGGGAAGGAAACGCGCGATGAGCGCTTGGTATTGGCGACAGAAGATTTGACGCTGGAAGCTCGATCCTTCAAGGGCTCCCGTTGCTCGTCGGGGCAGGCAGGTGGCCTGTCTGAACGGGACAGAATCGCCCTTTGTCTGCTATCGGCTATTCGCCGTATTGCGCATTCCAAGCATCGAAAGCTTGCATCGCTACCAGGGATGCGCACTCGTGTCAGCAGTAGAGGGTTGGCAGTCTCTGCGTGCAAGGCCATGCCCGGCCTAGGAAGGCTGCTCAGGCGTTTTGCGAGCGTAGGGTTGCTGATTGAATCTCTAATCGACACAGATTCAAGGAAATAATATTAGTTTCAAAATCAAAAATCAGTTGGCTATCGATGACTAATAATTAGGTCATTCAGCCTGCTAAGCAGGCTTGAGCGCCGCAAAGCGTTCTCGTAGCCAGCCGTGCAATTGCGTCACTGCAGGGGACAGCTGCTTGCGGTGCGGGCAAACCAGCGTGACCGGCGTGGCTTCGCCCTGATGGTCTGGCAGCAGAACTTCCAGCTCGCCAGCGGCGATATTGGCGCTGACGTCCAGCCAGGATTTGTAGACAATGCCTTCGCCTTCCAACGCCCAACGCCTCACCACGTCGGCGTCGTCGCTGATCAGCGGCCCGCGTACCTGTAGGGTGCGATTGCCCAGTTGCCACTTGTCGAACACGCGGTTGTGTTGCAAGTACAGCAGGCAGTCGTGTTGGAGCAGTTCGTCCGGCGTGCGGGGGCGACCGTGGCGGGCCAGGTAGGCGGGTGCTGCCACGAGCACTCGGCGGTTCCAGGGCGCCAGTGGCAGGGCGATGTAGTTGGCGTCTTGGTTGAGGCCGTAGCGAATGGCGATGTCTACCGGGTCGCGGCTGAAGTCGGCCATCTGATCGGACAGGAAGAAGCGTAAATTCAAAGCTGGGTGTTGGCGGCGAAACGCGCTGAGCCAAGGCAGCAAAAGATTGCGTCCGATGTCCGAGGGCGCCGAGACCTGCAAAACTCCGCGCAATGTGCTGTGGCTGCCATGGAGCTGCTCATGGCCCTGGCGCAGGGTATCCAGCACCCGCTGGGCAGTGGGCAGGTACAACTCGCCCTCGGCGGTCAGGCGCAGGCTACGGGTAGTGCGGGCGAACAGGCGTACATCCAGGTCGCGCTCCAGGCGCTTGATCGCAGCTGCAACTTGGCCCGGAAGCAGGTCGGCTTCATGGGCCGCAGCGGTGAAACTGCCCAGCGCACTGCTGCGCACGAACAGTTCGAGGTCGTAGAGGCGGAGCATTTTCACTGCCTATGTGAAAGTGTTGCTGCATTTTGCCGGTTTTCATTATGCGCAGGAAAGATAAGATGCGCTGCATATCCCGTTTCCTACACTGGAGTTGCACCATGGATACCGTCTCTCTGGCCAAGCGCCGCTATACAACCAAAGCGTACGATGCCGCCCGCAGGATCCCGCAAGCCACGGTCGACGCCTTGCTTGAGCAACTGCGTCACAGCCCATCCTCGGTCAATTCGCAGCCATGGCATTTCATCGTTGCAGACAGCACTGAAGGTAAAGACCGCCTGGCCAAGGCCACCGATGCGCGGTTTGCCTATAACTCGCCGAAAATCCGTGATGCCTCCCACGTGATCGTCTTCTGCACCCGCACCGACATGACCGAGGCGCACTTGAACCAAGTGCTCGACCAGGAACAGGCCGATGGTCGTTTCCGCGATGAGCAGGCGCGGGCAGGGCAGAACCAGAGCCGTCGTGGCTATGTGGACCTGCACCGTTTCGACCAGAAAGACTTGCAGCACTGGATGGAGAAACAAACCTACCTGGCGCTGGGTACCGCGTTGCTCGGCGCTGCCGCCCATGGCCTGGACGCAACGCCGATCGAAGGGTTCGACAGCAAGGCGCTGGATGCAGAGCTTGGCCTGCGTGAGCGAGGTTTTACCAGTGTCGTGCTCCTGAGCCTGGGGTACCGTAGCGAAGCGGATTTCAATGCGGGCCTCGGTAAGTCGCGGTTGCCGGCATCGACTGTCTTTACCTTCCTGTAAGCCTGTACGCGCTTCGCCCGTCTTGCACAGCTATGCAATCGAGCGCCGCGCGTGCGGCGCTCACTCTGCGTGCTCAGGGCCTGCTACCACAACGCGGTGGTCGCTGCCGTCGACGCTCGCCTGAACACCGCGATGGCTGCGTCCACCTCGGGCTCGGTGGTAAAACGCCCAATACTCAGACGCACGCTCTGGCGCGCTTGGGTTTCGTCCAACCCCAGTGCCAACAGCACATGGGAGGCGGCGTTGCTGGCCGAGTTGCAGGCCGAGGTGGTCGACAACGCCAGTTCATTGGCCAAAGCCATGGTGTTGAAGCCATTGACTTGGATGCAGACATTCAACGTGTGCGGGACACGTTGCGCAGCGCAGCCGTTGAGGCTGATACCCGGCACAGCTAGCAACCCGCTACGCAGGCGGCTGGCCAACTGCTCGATACGCCGATGCTCATTGTCACCCGGCTCACCGGCCAGGGCGAAGGCGCTGCCCATGCCAACGATTTGATGAGTTGGCAGGGTGCCGGACCTGAGACCTTGTTCATGCCCACCGCCGTGGATCTGCGCACGCATCTGAGGGCGGGCGCGGGGGCCAACATAGAGCGCGCCAATACCTTTGGGGCCATAGACTTTGTGCGCCGAAAAAGACATCAGGTCCACCGCC
Organism: Pseudomonas sp. KCJK9000; assembly: GCF_046230725.1. Classification (NCBI taxonomy): domain Bacteria; kingdom Pseudomonadati; phylum Pseudomonadota; class Gammaproteobacteria; order Pseudomonadales; family Pseudomonadaceae; genus Pseudomonas; species Pseudomonas sp. KCJK9000. The sequence continues at coordinate 58,261 of NZ_JBJJLN010000021.1, forward strand.
ATGGCCTGCAGGTCGATAGCCAATTTGCCCACGGCCTGAGCCGCATCCACATGCAGCAGAGCGCCGCCGGCGCGCACTCGCTCGCCAATGGCGGCGAAATCGGTGACGGTACCCAGTTCATTGTTCACCGCCATCAGTGATACCAGACGCGTATCGGCGCGCATGGCCGCCTGGACGGCGTACGGCTGAATCAAACCGTCGGCGTCCGGGGCCAGTCGCGTGACGGCCCAGCCCTGACGCTCAAGTTCATTGACTGTATCGAGCACGGCCTTGTGTTCCATCAGGCTGGTGACCAGGTGCCCAGGCTCAGTCATACCCTGGGCGATACCTTTGAGTGCCAGGTTGTTGGACTCGGTGGCACCTGATGTCCAGACGATGTCGTCGGCCAATGCGCCGACCCGGTCGGCCACTTGCCTGCGAGCCTGCTCGACCACCTCCCGCGCCGCGTGGCCGTAGGCATGACCACTGGATGCAGGGTTACCGAAATTAACCTGGCGGCCCAGGCATGTGAGCATGGTCTCGATGACCCGGTCATCGACCGGGGTAGTGGCGGCGTAGTCGAAATATAGAGGGGCATTGGGCATAGGGCGGGTCCGTGCAGGGTTGGCTTGAGAGCGGCTATCGATGCATCAAGCCTACCGCGCAAGGGCGGAATAAATTTGCTTTTAGTGCTGCATTGCCCGCATTTTTGGAGAATATTTTCCTCTATAGTTACAACTTTGTGGAATTAAAATTCCCGAGGCCTGTGCCATTGCTTGAGCAAAGCCCAGCTGTTTCATGCGGGCTCCACTGCACGCTCTTCCTCGGCCACAACGCGCTCGCAGAGTTCGATTATTTGCTCGCGCATCCAGCGATTGGCCGGGTCCTGATCGGTGCTTTCGTGCCAGTACAGGTGAGTTTCGAGAGCAGGCACGTCAACCGGCAGTGGCTGGAAACGCAACTGATGCCGGCGCGCGAAGCGTTCCGGAACGGTCATTGCCATGTCGGTCTGCTGCAACACCTGCGACGCCATCAGATAGTGCTGAGAGCGCAGTGCCACTTTGCGTTGCACACCCATTTTGCCCAGTGCCAGGTCGACGTAACCCAGGCCATTGCGGCGGCTGGAGATATGGATATGGGTCATGCTCAAGTAGTTGTCGAGTGTGAGTTTGGCGTCGGCCAATGGGTGGCCTTGACGCAGGGCACAGACATAGCGGTCCTGCATCAGCTTGACGTGGCGCACCTGAGGATCGGTATTCAGCGGTGCATCGATGGCGAAATCCAGCCGACCGGCGGCCAATTCTTTGGTGGTTTCGCGACGCTTGCACAGAAAGCTTTCGATCAGCACCGCTGGCGCCAGGCGGCGCAAGCGCTGGAACAGCGGCGGCAAAATCACTGCTTCGGTGAGGTCGGTCATGCTGATGCGGAAGGTCTTGCTCGCTTGTTGCGGGTTGAAGGTGCGGCTTTCCTGAACCGACGTGCGCAACAGTGCCAGGGCATTGCGCACTGGGCCAATGATGTTCTGGGCCATGGGCGTAGGCACCATGCCTTGTGCGGTACGCACGAACAGCGGGTCGTTGAAGGTTTCGCGTAGCCGCGATAGGGCGTTGGACACCGCCGGCTGGGTGATGCCAACGATCTGGCCGGCACGGGTGAGGTTGGCTTCGGTGTAGATCGCGTCGAAGACGATGAACAGGTTGAGGTCGACCTTGCTGAGGTTCATGGCGCCGCTCTTTGTTGGAATTATCGGCCGATCATATATCGGTTATGAATGTTTATACACGCTGAAAATAGACTAGGTAAATCGAACCCCGCTGCTCTAGGCTGTGCCCATGTCTTTCGAACCGTGAAGGTATCCCCCTGATGGATTTCGCCTATTCGCCCAAGGTCCAGGCACTGCGAGAGCGCGTCAGCGCCTTCATGGAGGCCCATGTCTACCCCGCAGAAGCGGTGTTCGAGCGCCAGGTTGCCGAGGGCGACCGCTGGCAACCCACCGCGATCATGGAGCAGCTCAAGGTCAAGGCCCGAGCCGAGGGCTTATGGAACCTGTTCTTGCCAGAGTCGGAGTATGGCGCTGGCCTGAGTAATCTGGAGTATGCCCCGTTGGCCGAAATCATGGGCCGCTCGCTTTTGGGGCCGGAGCCATTCAACTGCTCGGCGCCTGACACCGGCAACATGGAGGTGTTGGTGCGCTATGGCAGCGAAGCACAGAAGCGTCAGTGGCTGGAGCCTCTGCTGCAAGGGGAAATCCGTTCGGCATTTGCCATGACCGAACCGGACGTGGCCTCCTCGGACGCGACCAATATGGCGGCGACGGCGGTGCGCGACGGCGATGAGTGGGTCATCAATGGTCGCAAATGGTGGACCTCCGGCGCCTGCGACCCGCGCTGCAAGGTCATGATTTTCATGGGCCTTTCGAACCCTGACGGGCCACGCCATCAGCAGCACTCGATGGTGTTGGTGCCCACCGACGCGCCCGGCGTGAAGATCGTTCGCCCCTTGCCAGTATTCGGCTACGACGACGCGCCGCACGGCCATGCCGAAGTGCTTTTCGAGAACGTGCGCGTACCCTATGAAAACGTGCTACTTGGCGAGGGCCGGGGCTTCGAGATCGCCCAGGGCCGCCTTGGCCCCGGCCGTATTCACCATTGCATGCGTTCGATCGGCATGGCCGAGCGGGCTTTGGAGCTGATGTGCAAGCGTTCAGTGCAGCGCACCGCATTTGGCCGGCCCCTGGCGCGCCTGGGTGGCAACATCGACAAGATCGCCGACTCGCGCATGGAAATCGACATGGCCCGGCTGCTGACCCTGAAGGCGGCCTACATGATGGACACCGTCGGTAACAAGGTGGCACGCAGCGAAATCGCCCAGATCAAGGTGGTGGCGCCGAACGTTGCGTTGAAGGTTATCGACCGGGCGATCCAGATGCACGGTGGGGCTGGTGTGAGCGGCGATTTCCCGCTGGCCTACATGTATGCCATGCAACGTACCCTGCGCCTGGCAGATGGCCCGGATGAGGTGCACCGTGCTGCGATCGGCAAGTACGAAATCGGCAAGTACGTGCCCGCACAGATGTTGCGAAGCGCAGACTAGTCAGAGCTCGATTCGAACGTTGGACGGTTAGGTCACTGGGTTTTGAAGTCGACCATCTATCCTGGGCGATTTTCAGGAAGCTGTTGCATGGAGTACTCCTTCATGGGGAGTAACTATGCTGGTCAAGCCCGACTAGGCTATAAAGCCAAGACTTTCACCTCATGCTGTAGGAGAGCTCGTAGCTACGGTTTCAGGCCCGCAACAGCGGGCCCTCTCTTTACTTCTGCGAGTTCTGCGCCTCAATCTGCGGCGGCTCTGCTGCGCTCTCGCTCGACACCGACTTTTCCCCTCGCGTTTTAATCAGCGAAACCACCACCCCGCCCAGCAACAGCGCGAACGTGACCCCCAACGACAGCAGCGCAGGCACCTTGCCGACCAGCCCGTGGTAGAAAATCTTGCAGCCTATGAAGATCAGAACCAGCGCCAGTGCATATTTGAGATAGACGAACCGGTGCATCAGCGCCGACAGCGCGAAGTACAGCGACCGCAAACCGAGGATGGCGAAGATGTTCGAGGTGTAGACGATGAAGGGATCTTGGGTGATTGCAAATATCGCTGGCACGCTGTCCACCGCGAACACCAGGTCGGCCAATTCGATCAGGACCAGGGCCAGAAACAACGGTGTTGCGTAACGCAGGGCCTTGTTCTCCCCAGGCGGGGTCAGGCGCACGAAGAAATGCGAGCCGTGGAGTTGATCCGTTACCCGCATGTGCCGGCGGACGAACTTCAAGACCGGGTTATTGGCAAGGTCCGGGTGGCTGTCCTCTTTGGAAAACGCCATCTTCACCCCGGTGAACAGCAAGAAGGCGCCAAAAATGTAGAGCACCCAGGCAAAATTCTGCACCAGTGCCGCACCCACCCCGATCATGATCGCACGCAGGATCACCACCCCGAGAATGCCCCAGAATAGGACCCGGTGCTGGTAGCGGCGGGGGATGGCGAAGAAACCAAAGATCATGGCCATGACGAACACGTTGTCCATCGACAGCGATTGCTCCACCAGGAAGCCGGTATAAAACTCCAGCGCCGACTGTGCGCCCAGTTGATGCCAGACCCACAGGCCGAACAATACGCCCACACTGAAATAGCCTGAGTAGAGCAACAGGCTTTCGCGCATTTCGATTTCCCGCTCCTGGCGATGCAACACACCAAGGTCGAGTACCAGCAAACCAATCACGATGGCCATGAATACCAGCCACAACCAGGTGCTGGTGCCTAGAAAGGGTGTAGTGAGGAACGTTTGCAGAGCTGTCATGAGCCCCTCCTGGTTAGTCGTCGTTGCCGTTTGCAGTGCGCAACAGTGATCCGACATCACGGCTTGGCAGCCGTCAGAGGGGCCCGGTATCACATGAGCTTGAGCCTAAACCCATTTGCCAGTGCTGCCGAAGGTTTTGCTGTTACATTTCTTTGCCTGTCAGTAGACCCAGACTTCGACTCGACGGTTGCGCAATCGGCCTTGTTCTCTGCGGTTGTCGGCAACCGGCAATTCATCGCCCATACCGGTCACCTCCAGCACTTCTACGCCTTCGCGCGCCAATTCCCGGCGTACGGCCTGGGCGCGCAGGCGCGACAGCAGCGCTGCACGGCCTGGGGTGTCCTTAGGGTCGCCAAAGCCGACCAGCACAGCTTTGTTTTGCAGTTTGCCCGCCTGACGCAGATACTCGGTGACCCGCATGACATCACGTAGCGCTTTGTTGTCGAGGCTGGCGCTGCCCTCCTGGAAGCGGAAATTCACGCTCAGCCGTTGCGCTTGCTTGGAGAGGGTGCGATAGCGCGGCGGCATACCGACCTGCGCCGGCACCGGTTGCGCAACCACTTGCTGCGAAACGAAGCCCTGGGCGGCGACGATGGCCTGACCGGCCGGGCTCTGGGCGAAGTCAGCCAGTGCCCGGGCCTGAGGCTTGGCATTGGCCGGCAGGTAGAAGTACAGGCGCCGCGTCAGCGGGTAGTCCTCACTGGCCACCTGCTGGCGATCAGGCAATACAGCGGGAGCGTTGCTCTCGGCAACTGCCAGCACCTTGGCCCCATGCACAGCTGCCAGGCTGCTGAACCCGATGGCCTGGCGGTCGGCGCTGACCCGCGCGGTCAGTTCATCGCTGGCCTCGAAACGTTGCGCCTGGCTGGCCAGCTCGACATGCGCAGGCTCCAGTACCAGCGCCTTGAAGGTTTCATAGGTGCCCGAGCGGTCATCCCGCGCATAGAGGTGGATGCCGCCACCGGCCACACCCAGTTGTTCCCAGCGCTGGATCTGCCCGGAAAAGATCTGTGCGAGTTGATCGGTGCTCAGCTGCGGCAACGGGTTGTCGGGGTGAACGATCACTGCCACGCCGTCCAGGCCGATGATTTGTTCGGCACTGGCCGAGCGCAGGTCACCCAAAGCTTTGAGCTGGCGCGCCTCGGCATCGCTGATGGGACGAGAGGCCGCTGCCAGGTCGGCGTCCCCTTGGGCAAGCGCGGCAAAGCCTGTAGCGGTGCCGTGCGCGGCAATATCGATGCGCAGGGCCTGGCCATGGGCATCGCGCGCAGTAATCATGGTCTCGTTCGCCGCACCACCGGGAGACTGCTCAATGGCTGTTGCCTGTTGCGCGCGCAACTGGCCCAGTACCAGGGCCGGCAACAACGCCGCGCCAATGGTGTTGGAGCCTTGCACGCGCAGGTACGCCGTTTCAGCCAAAGCTGGCAGCGGCAGTAGGGCAAGTAGCAGGAGAAACGGGCGAAACATGCCGGGCGACCTTATGGCATCAGGTTGCCCGGCAGATTACGACAGCGGCGTGACCGATAAGTGACAGCCAATCAGCCCCGTTGGCCATCGCTGATGGCCTGGTTGGCACTCACCCCGTTCAGTGCGCGCCGGCCGATTTGCTCAGGTCACTTTCGGCCCAGTCGGTGTAGATGCAGGCATCGGCCACTGCCCAGCGGACTTTTACGGTATCACCCGGTTGCATGGGCATTCCTGCAGCCGACAGAGCCTTGACCGTAAGCTCCGTGCCACCTGTGGTCGATACATGACAGGTTTGGCTTTCGCCCAAAAACAGCACTTCACCGACCTTGGCACTCACCTCGTTCCAACCCGCTGGCAATGGTTCGCGGGCGGCCTGTTCGGCGGTCAGGGCCAGGGCCTTTTCCGGGCGTACCATGATCAACGCTTCCTGCCCAGCGGCCAGGCCTGGGGTCAGGCGAATCGCCACGGGCTGGCCTTCGAAAGTGCCGGCACCATTTGCGCTGGCCTTGATCCGCAGGAAGTTCGAGTTACCCAGGAACGATGCAACGAAGGCATTTGGAGGGTTCTGATAAAGGTCATAACCCGTGCCCAGGCCCACGATCTTGCCATGGCTGAAAATGGCGATGCGCTGGGACAGACGCATGGCTTCTTCCTGGTCGTGGGTCACGTAGACGATGGTGATACCCAGCCTGCGGTGCAACTGGCGCAGTTCGTCCTGCAAGTCTTCGCGCAGTTTTTTGTCCAGCGCGCCGAGCGGCTCGTCCATCAGCAGAATACGCGGCTCGTAGACCAGCGCCCGAGCAATGGCCACACGTTGCTGCTGGCCACCGGACATCTGCGATGGCTTGCGGTGGGCGAATGGCTCCAGTTGCACCAACTTGAGCATGGCATCGACGCGCTTGGTGGTTTCTGTGGCGCTGAGCTTGCGGATCGCCAATGGGAAACCGATGTTGTCACGCACGTTCAAGTGTGGAAACAGCGAGTAACGCTGAAACACCATGCCAATGTCGCGCTTGTGCGGCGGCACGTTCACCAGCGACTGGCCATCGACCAGGATCTCGCCGCTGCTCGGCGTTTCGAAGCCAGCCAGCATCGACAGCGTGGTCGATTTGCCAGAGCCACTGGAGCCGAGGAAGGTCAGGAATTCGCCGTCCTGGATCTCCAGGTCGAGGTTGTCCACGGCGGTGAAGTCGCCGTAGTGCTTGTTCAGGCCGCGCAGGCTGACCAGGGTCTTGCTTTGGGCCTTGTCTTGAATGACTGCACTCATTGTTGTTGTCTCCGCACTCAGGCGTTGGCTTCGGTGCGCCGGCGCAACGCGGCGGCAATGAACATGACCAGCAGCGACAGGCCGATCAACAGCGTGGAGGCCACGGCGATCACCGGGCTCAGGTCCTGGCGCAGGGTGGTCCACATTTTTACCGGCAGGGTCTGCAGGTCGGGGCTGGCCATCATCACGCTCAGCACCACTTCATCCCACGACACCAGGAAGGCGAACAGCCCGCCAGCAATCATGCCGGGGCGAATCGCCGGGAAGGTGACCTTGAAGATCGCCTGCAGGCGCGAGGCACCGCAGATCACCGCCGCATCTTCGATGGACTGGTCGAACAGCTTCAGCGAGTTGATGATCGAAATGATGGTGAAGGGCAAGGCAACGATCACATGGCTGACCACGAAGGCGAACAGCGTCCCGGTGTAGCCCAGTTTCAGGAACAATGCGTAGACCGCCACCGCGATGATCACCAGCGGCACGATCATCGGCATGGTGAACAGACCGTAGAGCATCTCGCGGCCAGGGAAGCGCCCACGCACCAGGGCGAAGGCGGTGGGCAGACCGAGCAGCACGGCGGCGACAGTGGTCAGTACGGCAACCTTGAAGCTGGCCAGGGCGGCGTCCATCCACTCCGGGTTGGAGAAGAACTGGCCATACCATTTGAACGTCCAGCCCGGCGGCGGGAACACCAGCCATTGGGAAGAACCGAACGACAGCAGCACGATGAACACCACTGGCAGCAGCAGAAACGCCGCGATGACCCCGGTGGTCAGGTACAGGCCCGTGCGCAGTGGGCGGCCCATGGCATTGGGAGACAGAAGCATGGCGGTTTACCTCGCGTTGCCAACCGGGGATTCCGGCTGCAGCTTCAGGTACAGGTAGAAGAGCACCAAGGTGATGACCACCAGCAGTGCCGCGGCGGCGCTGGCCAGGCCCCAGTTGAGGAATGACTGCACCTGCTGAATGATGAATTCAGGCAACATCATGTTCTGCGCTCCCCCAAGCAGTGCAGGGGTAACGTAGTAACCAAGCGACATCACGAACACCATGAGTGCGCCGGAGAACAAACCCGAGCGGCACAATGGCAGGAACACCTTCCAGAAATTGGTCCATGGGCTTGCGCCGCAGATCGAGCCGGCTTGCAGCACCATCGGATCGATGGCGTGCATGGTCGCCTGCAGCGGTAGCACGATGAATGGGATCATGATGTAGCTCATGCCGATCACCACGCCGGTCAGGTTGTGCACCATTTCCAGCGGGGTATCGATGATGCCCATTGCCATCAACGCCTTGTTGATCACGCCCGAGCTTTGCAGCAACACCAGCCACGAGTAGGTGCGTGCCAGCAAGCTGGTCCACATCGACAGCAGCACGATGTTCAACAGCCAACGGCCCCAGCCCTTGGGCACCAGGGTGATTGCCCAGGCCAGCGGGAAGCCCAGCAGCACGCTGATCAGCGTAACCACACCGGCGACCGAAAAAGTGTTGAACAGCACCCTTGCATAGGCCGAGTTGGCGAACAACTGCTCGTAATTGCCCAGCCCTGGCGTGGGCTCCAGCACCCCGCGCAGCAACAGGCCGACCAGCGGCGCGAAGAAGAACAGGCCCAGGAACAGCAGGGCCGGCAGCAGGTTGCGGCTGCCTTTCCAGCGCTGGCTCAGGCTGGCGCGGCGCGGGGCCGTTCCCGGGGCGCCGGTGCCCGTTGGGGCACCTTGCGCGTTGTGCAGGGCGTTGATGGCGACTTTCATTTGACCAGCCACTCATTCCAACGGGCTGCAATGGCCTGGCCATTCTTCGCCCAGTAAGCAAAGTCCAGGGTGACTTGATCCTGTGCATAGGCGGTCGGCAGGTTCGCAGCGAGGTCTTTGTCCAGCTTGGCCACGCTGTCAAGGTTCACCGGCGCATAGGCGGTCTTGTTGGCGAAGGCGGCCTGGCCCTCGGCGCTGCTGGCGTTGGCCAGGAACTTCATGGCCGCATCTTTGTTCTTCGCGCCTTTGGGGATGACCAGGAAGTCGGCCATGACCAGGTTCTGCTTCCAGCTTACGCCCACTGGCGCGCCGTCTTGCTGCAAGGCATAGACGCGGCCGTTCCAGAACTGGCCAAGGGACGCCTCACCGGAGGCGAGCAGTTGCTGGGATTGAGCACCGCCGCCCCACCAGACGATGTCTTTCTTGATGGTGTCGAGTTTCTTGAACGCGCGGTCCAGGTCCAGTGGGTAAAGGTCTTTGGCAGCTACGCCGTCGGCCAGCAGTGCCAGTTCCAGCACGCCAGGGCTTGGCCATTTGTACAGGGCGCGTTTGCCAGGGTAGGTCTTGGTGTCGAACAGCGCGGTCCAGTCGACCGGCTTGTTGGCGCCCAGCTTGCCCTCGTTGTAGCCGAGCACGAAAGAGAAGAAGAACGAGCCCACGCCATGGTCGGAAACGAACCGAGGGTCGATTCTGTCGCGTTTGATCTGGGTGAAGTCCAGAGGTTCGAGCAGGCCTTCGCTGGCGGCACGCAGGGCGAAGTCAGCTTCCACATCGACGACGTCCCATTGCACGTTGCCGCTTTCGACCATGGCTTTGAGCTTGCCGTAGTCGGTGGGGCCGTCCTGCACCACCTTGATGTTGGTGCTTTTGCTGAAAGGCACAGCCCATGCTTCTTTCTGGGCGTCCTGGGTGGTACCGCCCCAGCTGACGAAATTGAGGCTGTCAGCGGCCTGGGTGGCCTGACATGCCAGGGTCAGCAGGCTGGCGGACAGCACTGCGGTTACACGTTTGCTCAACAGCATGGTTACGCCCTCGTTGCTTTTGTTATTCGAGGCGGGGCTTTTGGTGCGCCCGCCAACAGTGTTCGGGGAGCAGCTATTACAAAGTGTCTTGGGGCCGATTGTGATTGTAGGTGCCGGCCTGCAGATTCAAGGTCTACGGGATATCATATTATGGTATTCCAAACTTTTGGCAAGAGGTATGAGGCGACCGGCCATCACTGCGCGCTATGGGAGATGCCGATGATCCGTTGAGAAAACGGGTCTTAACGGCCTGAGCCCCGTTGTCCCGGACAAAGCTGGCCCGACGGGCTGGCGCGATTTTCATGGCCAGGGTGATCCGAATGTGATCGGGTACACCCGCGAAAGCGTCGGTCGTTACAGCCTCGCATTCGCGGTTGAACCCGCTTCCACTAGCCCTGGGCACCTCACTTGCCCTGACGTTGTCAGCCCACCAGCCCTGGCTCGAAGGGAATGCTCTGCACCACCTCCAACTCGTAACCGGCAAGCCCCGCGTATTTCAGTGGCGGGCCAAGATGGCGCAGCTTGCCTACGCCCAGGTCCTGAAGAATCTGCGCGCCGGTACCGACCTCCGAATAAACCTTGGTCTGCCCCCGCTGATAAGGCCGCACCGGTTGGGTCAGCTGGGGGACACGTTCGAGCAGGGCCTGGGAAGACTCATGATTGGCCAGGATCACCACAACGCCAGCGCCTTCTTCGGCCACCTTCTGCAGCGCTGCCCACAACGTCCAGTTAGCAGGGCCGGCATATTCGGCGCCGACCAGGTCACGCAGCGGGTCAATCACATGTACACGCACCAGGGTTGGCTGTTCTCGGCGGATGTCGCCCATCACCATGGCCATGTGCACGCCACCCTCGATACGGTCCTCGTAGGTCACCAGGCGGAACGTACCGTGGACGGTCGGCAGTTCACGCTCACCGATACGCTTGATGGTCTGCTCGGTGCTCAGGCGGTAGTGGATCAGGTCGGCGATGGTGCCGATCTTGATGCCGTGTTGCGCCGCGAACACTTCCAGGTCCGGGCGCCGGGCCATGGTGCCGTCATCGTTCAGCACCTCGACAATCACCGACGCCGGGGCGAAACCGGCTAGGCGCGCCAGGTCGCAACCGGCTTCGGTGTGCCCGGCCCGGGTCAGCACGCCACCTTCTCGGGCGCGCAAGGGGAAGATGTGACCAGGCTGTACCAGGTCTTCTGGGCGCGCGTTGGATGCCATGGCGGCAGCCACGGTGCGCGCCCGGTCTGCGGCGGATATGCCTGTGGTGACGCCGGTGGCGGCCTCGATGGACACGGTGAAAGCAGTGCTGAATACGCTACCGTTGGCCGGTACCATTTGCTCCAGCCCAAGGCGTTGACAGTGTTCGTCGGTCAGTGTCAGGCAAATCAGCCCGCGCGCCTGGCGGGCCATGAAATTGATTGCCTGGGCGTCACAGCGCTCGGCAGCGATCAGCAGATCGCCTTCGTTTTCTCGATCCTCGTCGTCCACCAGTAGGACCATCTTGCCTTGCCGGTAGTCTTCTAGAAGTTCTTCAATGGTGTTGAATGCCATGTTGCACGCTCACTGTGGCGGAGTGATTATTATGGTATACCATCATACACAGATATCTTTGGAACTGGAGAGTAGCGGATGAAGGCTTATTGGATCGCCCACGTCGACGTCACCGACCCCGAGCAATACCAGCAGTACACCCAGCGCGCTCCCGCTGCCTTCAAGGCCTACGGCGGCCGCTTCCTGGCTCGCGGCGGGCGCAGCGAGGCGATGGAGGGGCGGCCCACTCCACAGCGTAGCGTGGTGATCGAGTTCGATTCGTATGAGCAGGCGGTGGCGTGCTACCGGTCTGCGCTGTACCAAGAGGCGTGCAGCCATCGGCAGGGGGTGGCGAAGGCTGAGGTGATCATCGTCGAGGGTTTCGAGCCTTGAGTGATGGTTGGTGGCCCATTTGCGGATAAACCCACACGCGGATGTGGGAACAGGCTTACTCATCAGGAGGCTTGTCTTGCATGTGACATTCCAGGCAAAGTCCGGCGTAGGCGCACCTTTGGGCAGGTACCAAGACACACGTGTGCCTGCTTGCCCACCCGTAAATAGCAAGAGAATCACGGAATACCGACAGACGCTGTCATGCAAATTGATGGGCCATAGCTAGCGCCAGGGGTGAAGTTCTTACCCCCATTCGAGAGGGCCATGCAAGAGCTCCTTGGTTTGATTCTAGGGCTAGATGCCCGTGACACTCGATGTTTCCCTCCAGCAACGAACATCAGCTATGGACGCTAGTAATTCATGGACTCATTGCTTGGAGGGCCCCAACGCCCATAAGTCCCAGTGCATCTTTCGTGAAACGAAAAAAGACGCTCAAGCATTTTTCAATGGTGACCGCGATCTCAATGGCGTTGACGACCCCTACGAGCAGCTAGCAGCGTGGTGGGCCACTCTCGACGAGGGTCAGGAAGGCTAGGGTAGTAAGGACCGCAGCACGTGCAGCACTGCCACCTCAATGACGGACACACTCGGCCGTATGGCTCGCACGAGGCGGAGCAGGCTTTCCACGCCACAACATCTGCTTACACTTGCACGCTCGACGGAACGTCCCTGAAAAGGCATGGTTCCGAAGCGCCAGCCCGTACCACGAGTGCCGCGCTGAAAACTAAAATAGTAGGAACAAATCCTGCAGCCCCGCTCTCTGCCTTGCGCGAAACATCCTGCATTTCAAAGGAGGAAGTTACGTGCGTTTGAACTACCCATATCCCTATTGCTCGCTCCACGAGCCCCCCTACCCCAAATAGATGACCAGATGATCTGAATCACCTGGTGGCGCATGCTGCGCACCCTGCACAGATGCGCTGTTCTCAAAGCCACGACATGGATGTCAACTCTTCTTGATTGAGGGGATATCCCTACATGGAATTTCGTAACCTGACGCCCTTTGACGTCATGTGCTTCAGTGCACTGGATCTGCAACACACCGAACATCCCGTCATCGCCATGAAAGTCGGCTATCGCCTTCAGCCGGTAGCAGAGACTCTAGGGCAGTTCTCTGCTGTGGTCATGGATCGAGACCCTTTGCCGCTGTGCAGAGCCGACCGCTACTGGGGTGAAGAGGGCCGCAGCAGCGTTCGTGAGGAAAGTGACCTCGCCCCGTTCAAGCCTCGCTGCGATGTAATCATCAATGGCCATGCGCATGCGCCCGAAGGCAACCCGATCGAATTCTGGGAGGCCGGGGTCCGCCTGACCGCCCCTGCACTGCAGCCGCTGCTGCACGTGGACCCTCCAAAACCATGGCGACCGGGCGCTCCGCTGACAGAAGAGCAGCTGTACGCCTGGCGTGACGCCAAGCGGGAAGCCGAGCAGCGCATGGCGACTGCCCCGCGCCGGCAGGTCTTCCTGGATAAGCACCTTCGCTTCTGTGGCCCACGTCGATTTGAAAAAGGGTTCTTCGGTTGGTCCCTCACCGATCCAGAACCAGCTCTATCCGTACCGCTGCGGTGGGAGTATGCGTTCGGCGGAAGCAGCCTTATCTATCCGCCCAACGAGCAAGACAGCAAGTCGGAGAGTCGTCCCGTTCTCAATGAAGTCTGCTATAGCAATCCGCTCGGCCGGGGCTGGCTTCACGAACAGCACATCAAAGCAGCACGAGACGCTGGCGAAGCCATCAAACAGATCCCTGCTCCACAAATCGAAGCAATCGAAAGCCAACTCAACGAACCGTACATCTGCGAGCGACGCGACGGTGATGTGACTGCGCGTGGGATGTGCAATGCCGCAGATAGCTATCCAATTCAACCGGCCGGCTTCGGCGTCGTGGGACGTCCATGGGCACCGCGCCTGGCACTAGCCGGAACATATGACGAAGCTTGGCTCCAAAAGCGCTCCCCCGGATTGCCCGAAGACTTCGACTTTGCGTATTGGAATGGAGCCCCAGCTGATCAACAAATCGCCTTCCCACCACCGAATCTGAGCATTGAACTTTTCAATCTGGTAGACCCACGCCTGAGCAGCAATGGACGCGTCTGCGTGGAGCTTCCAGGCCATCGCCCGTTTGTCCTGCTGCGCCTGCGCAACGGCGCAATGCTTCCACTCCCGTTCCTGACCGACACGCTGCTGATCGATACCGATGCAATGACGCTTTCGCTGACTCATCGCATCAGCCTTCCGAGGGGAATCGATCTGCGTGTGCTGGAAGCGCGATTCGAAGTAGATCCCAGCGCACCATTGCTGAAGCTGAAGTCACGCGCTTCCAGCCAGGCATCGCGGGGCAATCGCCATGGCTGAAAACGTGATAGCTCGCAAACAAAGCAAGTGGACGGTCGTAAGTATTGCGCCAGACGTCTGTAAGACGCCGATGGGGGGAGCGACACCACCTGTGCCATACCCCGTGACTGCCGAACTGCAAATCGCAGAAGGAACCGCGCAATCCGTACGGGCCAACGGAAAGCCCGTGGTGGTCTTCGACATGAGTCTCGTTCCGACCACGAAGGGCGACCAAGCCGGTGTCGCTAATGGCATCAAAAGCGGCACTGTCGGTGCTAAGTGCTACCCCAAGCAGAAAAGCAGCACAGTTCGTGCGGAGGGGAAATTAGTTATCAGGCACGGCGACCTGTTCTGGATGAATGGGAGCTGATGGCTGATGGACAATTCAAGCGCTGAACAAAGGCTTCGCCATCTCAGGGGAACCCACGTCCCGATATCCAGAAACGCCAATAGCCTGGGCAGTTGGGATGACATGTACATTGAGGACGCCGGAAACGGCAAGGTCCGCCTTGACGTATACGGAACCGATCCCCAAGGGAACCTCCGTCACAGTGTGGACGAACTGGACGAAGAAACCTACGAGAGGGTACGTGCCGATTTGCTCAGAAAAGAGCAGGTGACGCTACCTGCATTCTCGTCGATCAAATCAGGCAACACAGTAGGTCGGCTAGTTGGCGAAACCGCGCCGAGCACATTGCCCGCAGTCCACGCAAACCCTCCGATAGAAGTAGACACAGAAGATGAAGCTATTACAGGAGAGCAAATCCTGGATGGCATACAAATCGGGCTAGACGTAGTAGGCCTGTTACCCGTCATAGGCGAGGCAGCAGACATCATCAATGCAGGAATCAGCTTTGCACGCGGGGACTACATCGGAGCCGCGCTATCACTTGCCGCTGCCATACCGTTTGCTGGGTGGAGCGCTACAGCCGGAAAAACAATAAAAAAAAGCGCTAGTACTCTAACGGCCGCGGAAAAATCAATACAGGGGGCACTCTCACCTCCCGCCGCGAAGCCAAAGGGCCCCAACCGAGACGGGGCGAAAATTAAAGGTTCGCCCGACAACCAACCTTCACCCCCTGAACGTCCAAGTTGGCGTGACTCAGAAACCGATGTAGCCAAAAAACTTGAGGGAGAAAACTATCGCGCCCAAATTTCATTCAAAGATAGAAATGAAGTCCCTTACGGAACAAAGGGCAGTGTTCGACCAGAGAAATATAAACCCGGAAGCAGC
>NZ_JBJJLN010000022.1:0-72688 GCF_046230725.1 Pseudomonas sp. KCJK9000
CAATAACCTTCAATAAAACGAAGCGGGGAGGCCTACTGGCCTCCCCGCTTCTATATATAGCTACGCCGCGTGGCAATCACTCAGCCTTCAAGGTTACCCGGCCAAACGACTTCTTGCCCGCCTGACACACATGAGTCGCACCAAGGACAAACATGAAATCCTTGTCGACCACCGCACCATCGACCTTGACAGCACCACCACTGAGCAAGTCGCGAGCCTGCGCCGAGTTTTTCACCAGGCCGGCTCGATTCAGAACGGCCGCGATCGGCAGATCCTCAGCTGCAGCCACTTCGATTTCAGGCAGATCCTCAGGCAGCTCACCATCCTTCATCCGGTTGCCCGCAGCACGGTGTGCATTGGCTGCTGCCTCTTCGCCATGGAAGCGAGCGACGATTTCTTCGGCCAGCTTGATCTTGATGTCACGCGGGTTCGCGCCATTGGCAACATCAGCCCGGAACTGCTCGATCTCTTCCATCGAACGGAAGCTGAGCAGCTCGAAATAACGCCACATCAGCGTGTCCGGGATCGACACCAGCTTGCTGTACATGACACCGGGCGCTTCTTGAATGCCGACATAGTTGCCCAGCGACTTGGACATCTTCTTCACGCCATCGAGGCCTTCGAGCAGCGGCATAGTGACGATGTTCTGC
The DNA here is from genome assembly GCF_046230725.1 of Pseudomonas sp. KCJK9000. Lineage (NCBI taxonomy): Bacteria > Pseudomonadati > Pseudomonadota > Gammaproteobacteria > Pseudomonadales > Pseudomonadaceae > Pseudomonas > Pseudomonas sp. KCJK9000. The sequence goes on from NZ_JBJJLN010000022.1 coordinate 651, forward strand.
GCTTCCTGCCCATAGGCACGCTGCAGTTCGCGCCCCATCAGCAGATTGAATTTCTGGTCGGTACCGCCCAGCTCCACATCTGCCTTGAGCGCCACCGAATCATAGCCCTGCACCAGCGGGTAAAGGAACTCGTGAATGGCAATGGGCTGGTTGGTGGTGTAACGCTTGTCGAAGTCATCACGCTCGAGCATGCGCGCGACGGTGTACTGCGAGGCCAGACGAATGAAGTCGGCAGGTGTAAGCTTGTCCATCCAGGTGGAGTTGAAAGCAACCTCGGTCTTGGCTGGGTCGAGAATCTTGAACACCTGCTGCTTGTAGGTTTCGGCGTTGTCCAGCACCTGCTCGCGGGTCAGCGGCGGACGCGTGGCACTCTTCCCGCTTGGATCACCGATCATGCCCGTGAAGTCACCAATCAGAAAAATCACCTGGTGGCCAAGCTCCTGGAACTGACGCAGCTTGTTGATCAGCACCGTGTGTCCCAGATGCAGGTCAGGCGCAGTTGGGTCGAAGCCTGCCTTGATACGCAGAGGCTGGCCGCGCTTGAGCTTCTCGACCAGTTCCGACTCGACCAACACCTCTTCCGCGCCGCGCTTGATAAGCGCCAGCTGCTCTTCAACCGACTTCATAGAAAGACCCGCAAGGCTCAGATTCAAAGGGAGCCAACCATACAAGATCGGCCACCAATTACAAGTTTGGAAATGAATTGTGACCCGACCGAGGTGTCACAGCGTCTACGCGCCCTTGCGCGAAGATGGATTTGGTTATATTTTATACAGTTATTTCATCTTCATCATGTCATTCATCTTTTCCATATTCATTTTTCCTCAAAGTTACCCTATCTATGACCAACGAAACGCCTAAAGCGCCCCCGCTTTATCCGAAAAGCCATCTGTTGGCCGCCAGCGGCATCGCCGCCCTGCTCAGCCTGGCCCTCCTTGTATTCCCATCCAGCGAGGTCGAAGCCAAGAAAACGACCCTGAGCCTGGAACTGGAAAGCCCTGCCGATCAACTGAAGGACGAATCCAACGCAGCACCGCTGGTACAGGCTCAGGGTGATCAGGGTTCGCCCTTCGCCCAGATCGACGGTGCTGCCTCCGATACCGAACAAGCTGCACAGCAAGCGCCTGCCAATGATAAAACCGCCGAAGCCAAGGTGCCCGGCCACCGCGAGGTGACCGTAGCGCGTGGCGACACCCTGTCGACTCTCTTTGCCAAGGTGGGATTGCCAGCCAACGCGGTGCACGACCTGCTGGCCAGCAACAAGCAGGCCAAGCAATTCAGCCAGCTCAAGCATGGCCAAGTACTGCAGTTCGAACTCGACAAAGATGGCCAATTGACCAGCCTGCACAGCAAGGTCAGCAACCTTGAAACCATTCGCCTGACCAAGACCGCCAAGGGTTACTCGTTCGATCGCGAAATCAGCAAGCCGGTGGTTCGCTCCGCTTATGCACATGGGGTGATCAAAAGCTCGCTGTCGGCATCGGCTCAACGCGCCGGCCTTTCCCACAGCATGACCATGGATCTGGCCAAGGTACTGGGTTACGACATCGACTTCGCCCAGGACATTCGCCCTGGCGATGAGTTCGACGTGGTCTATGAACAGAAGGTCATGGACGGTAAGGTTGTCGGCACCGGCAATATCCTGTCCGCACGCTTCACCAACCGCGGCAAGACTTACACCGCCGTGCGCTACACCAACAAACAGGGCAATACCAGCTACTACACCGCAGACGGCAATAGCCTGCGCAAGGCGTTCATCCGTACCCCTGTCGACTTTGCCCGTATCAGCTCGCGCTTCTCCGCTGGCCGCAAGCATCCGATCCTCAACAAGATCCGTGCACACAAGGGTGTCGACTATGCAGCGCCACGCGGCACGCCGATCAAGGCAGCGGGGGATGGGCGCATCGAATTGGCTGGCCGCCGTGGCGGTTACGGCAACACTGTGATCATTGCCCACGGTAATAGCTACAAAACCCTTTACGGGCACATGCAGGGCTTCGCCAAAGGCATCAAGACCGGCAGTAACGTCAAACAGGGCCAGATCATCGGCTACATTGGCACTACCGGCCTGTCGACCGGCCCCCACTTGCACTACGAGTTCCAGGTCAACGGCGTACACGTAGACCCGCTGAGCCAGAAGGTGCCAATGGCTGACCCGATCGCCAAGAACGAACGCCAGCGGTTCCTGCAACAAAGCCAACCGCTGATCGCCCGCATGGACCAGGAAAAGGCCACCATGCTCGCGGCGAACAAGCGCTGAGCCATGGCGCTGTACCTTGGAGTGATGTCCGGTACCAGCCTCGATGGGCTGGACATCGCTTTAATCGAATCAGGCAAGCGAGTGGATCTGCTTGCCACATGCTATCTACCGATGCCGCCCGATCTACGTCAGGCGCTGCTGAACCTGTGTAGCAGTGGCCCCGACGAGATCGCCCGTGCCGCTATGGCTGAAAATCGCTGGGCTAGCCTGGCAGCTGAAGGCATACGGCAACTGCTCGACCAGCAGGGGCTGCAAGCCAACGCCATCCGTGCCATTGGCAGCCACGGGCAAACCATACGTCATGAACCCTCCTGCGGCTTCACCGTGCAAATTGGCAACCCGGCGCTTCTTGCCGAATTGACTGGCATTAGCGTGGTTGCCGACTTCCGTCGGCGAGATGTTGCTGCTGGCGGCCAAGGTGCGCCATTGGTACCGGCCTTCCATGAAACCCTGTTCGGTCACTTGGGGCAGCGTCTGGCAGTGCTCAATGTCGGCGGCTTCAGCAACCTGAGCCTTATCGAGCGCGACGCACCCGTGCAAGGGTTCGACTGCGGGCCCGGCAACGTGCTGCTGGACGCCTGGATAGAGCGCAAACGTGGTCACACCTACGACGCTGACGGTGCATGGGCTGCCAGCGGTCAGGTGAAGCACGACTTGCTGGCCAGCCTGCTGAGTGACCCATTCTTCGCCGGTAGCGGCCCCAAAAGCACCGGCCGCGAAGTATTCAACCTACCATGGCTGGATGGTCATCTGGCACGCCTGCCCGCCTACCGCGAAGAAGATGTCCAGGCCACGTTGCTGGAACTGACTGCGCGCAGCATCATCGAAGCGCTGCAGAACGCCCAGCACAACACTCAGGCGCTGCTGGTGTGTGGCGGTGGTGCTCGCAATGGCGCCTTGATGGCGCGGCTTGCCCAACTGCTGCCTCAGGCTCAGGTCAGCAGCACCGGCGCCCATGGCGTTGACCCGGACTGGGTCGAGGCGATGGCCTTTGCCTGGCTGGCCCACTGCTGCTTGGAGGGTATTGCTGCCAATCGCCCCAGCGTGACGGCGGCCAAAGGGCTGCGAGTACTCGGGGCGATCTACCCCAGGTAGACGAGGCAAAATGCAAAACGCCGCGCAAATGCGCGGCGTTTTCATTGAATCTGTTTTAGATAGAGAATGAAGAACCGCAACCGCAAGTAGTCGCGGCATTCGGGTTCTTGATCACGAAACGAGAACCCTCCAGGCCCTCCTGGTAGTCCACTTCGGCCCCGGCCAGGTACTGGAAACTCATCGGGTCGACCACCAGCGAAACGCCTTCGCGCTCGACGATGGTGTCGTCCTCGGCAACGTCCTCATCGAAGGTGAAACCGTACTGGAAGCCCGAGCAGCCACCGCCAGTGACGAAAACACGCAGTTTGAGGCGATCATTGCCTTCTTCGGAAACTAGATTCTTCACCTTCTGCGCGGCACCGTGGGTGAACTCCAAAGCCGTGGGGGTGAAGGTTTCGACGCTCATGTTGATTCTCCCGGCGCAGTAACCGCCATAAAACTCGATGAAGCGCATTATCCGCTTCTCCGAGAAAATTGGTCAAGAATTGTGCGGCTTTAGTCGTGACATACGAAAAGGCCCGCACTCGGCGGGCCTGTTGATCAGCGAACGCTTACGGCAGCAAGCCTGCGTGGGACAGGCCCATGCGCTCATCCAGCCCAAAGAGAATGTTGAGGTTCTGTACTGCCTGGCCCGAAGCGCCCTTGACCAAGTTATCGATGACCGACAACACCACCACCAGGTCGCCGCCCTGCGGGCGATGAACGGCAATACGGCAGACGTTGGCGCCTCGCACGCTGCGGGTTTCAGGGTGGCTGCCAGCCGGCATTACGTCGACGAACGGCTCATCGGCGTAACGCTTTTCGAACAAAGCCTGCAGGTCGACCGACGTATCCACCACATTTGCATAGAGCGTCGCGTGGATCCCACGGATCATTGGCGTCAGGTGCGGCACGAAGGTCAGGCCGATATCGGTGCCTGCGGCCAGGCGCAGGCCCTGGCTGATTTCGGGCAGGTGACGGTGACCTTTGACCGCGTAAGCCTTCATGCTTTCGCCAGCCTCGCAGAACAGCGAGCCGACCGCAGCACCACGGCCAGCACCGCTAACCCCCGACTTGCAGTCGGCAATCAGGCGGGAAGGGTCGGCCAAGCCAGCCTCGAGCAACGGCAGGAAGCCGAGCTGGGTGGCCGTCGGATAGCAACCCGGCACGGCAATCAGACGGGCCTGGCGAATCTTCTCGCGGTTGACCTCTGGCAGACCGTAGACGGCATCCTTGAGAAGCTCCGGTGCCCCATGAGGCTGACCATACCATTTGCCCCACTCGGCTGCGTCTTGCAGGCGGAAGTCTGCAGAGAGGTCGATGACCTTAGTCCCGGCGGCGAGCAACTCGCCAGCCAGTGCATGGGCAACACCGTGCGGGGTGGCAAAGAACACCACGTCGCACGCCCCAAGGGCTTTACTGTCGGGCACGCTGAACGCCAGGCCATCATAGTGGCCGCGCAGGTTCGGATACATGTCGGCTACCGCCACCCCCGCCTCGGAGCGCGAAGTAATGACCGCCACCTCGGCCTGTGGGTGCTGCGCCAGCAGACGCAACAGTTCGACGCCGGTGTAACCCGTGCCGCCGACGATACCGACCTTGATCATAACGCTTGCCCCTTCTCAACGAGCCGTCTGGAAAGCGCACGATAATAGGGGCGCGAAGCGCCTGTAACAACTCTTGGGGTGCCCCTTCGGCCCTCTGGGCTCTACTATCTGACGACCGTGATTAGCTCAAGGAACTCACTCCATGCTTTACCTATGGATCAAAGCGCTGCATATCGTCAGCGTGGTCTGCTGGTTCGCCGGCTTGTTCTACTTGCCCAGATTGTTCGTCTACCACGCCCAGAGCCAGGACCAGATCAGCCAGGAACGCTTCATCACCATGGAGCGCAAGCTGTACCGCGGCATCATGAACCCGGCAATGATCGCAACTTATGTCTTCGGCGCCTGGATGCTTTACCTCACCCCCGGATGGCTGAGTCAGGGCTGGCTGCACGCAAAGCTCACCTTGGTGCTTGTACTGACCGGCTACCATCACATCTGCGGGGCGCAGCGCAAACGCTTCGCTGCCGGCAACAACACCCGCAGCCACGTTTACTATCGCTGGTTCAACGAAGTGCCCGTGCTGCTCCTGCTAGCCATCGTAATACTGGTTGTAGTCAAGCCCTTCTGACGCCAAACCGGCGTCCCATGCCTTGTAGCAAAAGGCAACAACTCGCCCAGCCAGGCTGTACACTAGGCGCCCATTTGCGCCCCAGGAGCCTTGCATGACCCGTTACGCCATGATCACCGGAGCTTCCAGCGGGCTGGGCCTGGCCCTGGCGGAAGCCCTGGCGAGGCGTGGGCGCAGCTTGATACTGGTGGCACGCCATCGCGAAACCCTGGAGCCCGTTGCACTGGAGCTGGCCCAGCGCTTCGGCGTCGAAGTGCTGCTGCGCGCCTGCGACCTCAGCCAGCCCCTGCGCCTGTCAGGGTTTGTGCTGGAACTGGAAGAAGGTGAGCGACGCATCGACCTGCTGGTCAATTGCGCAGGGCAACGCACCTATGGGCCATTCCTGGCCCACGAGTGGGCCGATGAGCAAGATCTGCTCGAGGTCAATGTCCTTGCGCTAAGCCGCCTGTGCCATGCCATCGGCAACCTGATGGCCGTGCAAGGTGGAGGGCAGATTCTCAACGTCGCGGGCTTGGCGGCAGTGGCGCCTGGCCCAGCCATGGCCACTTACGCTGCCAGTAAGGCCTATGTCATGCATTTCAGCGAAGCCCTGCGCGAGGAGCTCAAGCCAGCCGGCATCAAGGTATCGGTCCTGTGCCCCGGCCCAGTGCGCTCAGCGCGACGCCCCATCCCCCGGCTTGAAAACCACAGCGGTTGCCTGAGCCCGGAAGAGGTGGCGCTGTATACCGTGCGTGCCTTGGCTCGAAACCGTGCAGTGATCATGCCGGTGCTTCGCAACCGCTGGCTGGCATTCACTACACGCCTGCTGCCACGCTGGTTGACCCGCAAGCTGGCCGGCTTCATTCACCGCCGATACTGCCCGGTCGGCGTGGAATAGCCACTGGGCGAGTGGCCCGCGGCTGAGTACACTCGGCCCGACACTCACCATGGAGAACGTGCTGTGGACGATTTATTCATCAAGATCATCAACCGGGAAATCCCGGCCAAGATCATTTACGAGGACGACCAGGTTCTGGCGTTCCACGACATCGCGCCGCAGGCGCCAGTGCATTTTCTGGTTATCCCGAAAAAGCACATCCGCACCCTCAACGACCTGACCGAAGAAGACAAAGGCCTGGCCGGTCATATCCTGTTCACTGCCCAGCGCCTGGCAAAAGAGCTGGGCTGCGAAGACGGTTTTCGTGTGGTCATGAACTGCAACGAGCAAGGCGGTCAAACCGTCTACCACATCCATATGCATGTACTGGGTCAGCGCCAGATGCATTGGCCACCGGGCTGACCCAAGGCAAGCCCCATCCGGACTATTGAGGTAAACTGTCGGGCATCACTTCAGCGGAGGTGCCCGATGGCCACCGAACGTCACTACTCGCCGCTCGACCGCTTGTTGCTGCAGGCCGATACCGCCATGCGCACCTTGCTGCCCTTCAGCGGCCAACCCTCCCGCCCGTCGCCAGCGATCATCCAACCGGATACTCAGCTCGATGACGACCAGACTCGCCACATCGCCGGCCTCATGCGCATCAACCACACAGGTGAAGTCTGCGCTCAGGCGTTGTATCAGGGCCAAGCCCTGACCGCCAAACTGCCGCAGGTACGCAAAGCGATGGAACAGGCGGCCGAGGAAGAAGTCGACCACCTGGCCTGGTGCGAACAACGCATCCGTCAGTTGGGCAGCCACCCCAGCGTGCTCAACCCGTTGTTCTATGGGATGTCGTTCGGCATCGGTGCCCTCGCCGGCTTGGTCAGCGACAAGGTCAGCCTGGGTTTTGTCGCTGCTACCGAACACCAAGTGTGCAAGCACCTGGACGAACACCTGGAGCAGTTGCCCGAACAGGACGAAAAATCACGCGCCATCCTCGAGCAAATGCGGGCGGATGAAGAACAGCACGCTGAAACTGCGCTCGAAGCGGGCGGCTATCGTTTCCCCAGGCCTGTACGGTTTGGCATGAGCCTGCTGGCGAAAGTCATGACCAAAAGTACCTACCGCATCTAAAGGCGCACAGACGATGGAACGTATCGACGCCAAGGATCTGGCGCGCGCCGTACAGGCAGGCATTCTCCAGCCTGGCCAGGACCAGGCCCTGCTGGCGTTCTTGCGCCAGCAGCCCTGCGCCCAGGGTAGCTTCCAGCTAGCCCATGTCGCTTTTTATTTCGGTGCACTGTTGATCATGGGCGCGATGGGCTGGCTGCTCACCGAAGCCTGGCTGTCGATCGGTGACGGCGCATTGCTGGCTGTCGCTGCGCTCTATGTCGCGGTCCTCACGTTGCTCGCCCTGAGGCTGCAGAGCCGTGCGCAAACCGTTGCTGCCGGGGTTCTGGCTGCCGTTGCCGTCAGCATCGTGCCGTTGGCGGTGTTCGCCATCGAACGGTTGATCGGCTGGTGGCCACTGGATGACGCTCAAGGGGACTACCACCAGTACTACACTTACGTACAGGGCGGGTGGCTGGCGATGGAGGCGGCGACCGTGATCGCTGGGCTACTGATGTTACGCCTGGTGCCCTACCCGTTCGTGGTGATGCCCATTGCCGTTGCTCTGTGGTTCATGTCAATGGACCTTAGCGAATGGGTTTACGGCTCGGCGTTTTCGTGGGAGCAAAGGCGCACCGTATCACTTTGGTTCGGGCTCGCCATGCTACTGGTCTGCCTGGTGGTCGACAGGCGAACTCGCCAGGACTACGCCCATTGGGGCTATTTGGCTGGCCTGGCAGCGTTCTGGGGTGGGCTGACGATGATGGAAAGTGACAGCGAGCTGGGCAAAGCGCTTTACTGCCTCATAAATCTAGGTTTGATGGGTGTAGCCGTGTTGTTACGCCGGCCTGTCTTCATGGTGTTCGGGGCGATGGGCGTAGCAGCTTACCTTGGGTATCTGTCTTACGAAGTATTTGCCGAGTCTTTGATGTTCCCAATCGTGCTTACCCTTATCGGCCTGGGCTTGATCGGCTTGGGAGTTGGATATCAGAAAAAGCGTGAGCAACTGAGCCAGGCGGCTAGGGACTGCCTGCCACAATGGTTGCTCAATGCCCTGCCGGCCTTGCGAGGCTGACCGGCGCCAGGGCTGCGATGCAGCCCTGATTCCCAACACTCAGCCCAGCTCTACGATTTCGTAACCGTGGGTGATTTCAACGCCGGCACGCTCGAGCATGATCGAGGCCGAGCAATACTTCTCGGCCGACAGCTCCACAGCCCGCTTGACTTGCGCTTCTTTCAAGGCGCGGCCTTTGACCACGAAATTCATATGGATCTTGGTGAACACTTTAGGGTCTTCACTGGCGCGCTCCGCTTCCAGAAACGCTTCGCAGCTTTCCACAGCCTGGCGTGACTTCTTCAGAATACTGACCACATCGAAACTGCTGCAGCCACCAAGGCCTAGCAAGAGCATTTCCATTGGCCGTACGCCCAGGTTGCGACCACCGGCCTCCGGAGGCCCGTCCATCACCACGACGTGGCCGCTGCCCGACTCACCGAGGAACATCGCTTCACCGGCCCACTGGATGCGTGCCTTCATCTGTCCGTACTCCTGGATTTCGCAAAAGGGTGCCAGCTTAAGCTTTGTATGCCTGTCGGAAAAGCTCAATGCGATTCGCTTTAGTGCCAAATATTCCGGCACTGTCTGATAAGCTGGCGCCAATTGACTGGCGCGTCGCGTTGGTCAAGGTCAAACAAGCGCCTATGCCTCGCATCGAACAGGATTTCGTGATGGTTGCCTCCGCCCTACCCGCCAAGATCAAGAACATCGACAAGCTGCTGATTCACTGCCAGCGCCGGCGCTACACCGCCAAAAGCAACATCATCTGCGCCGGTGACCATGCCGAAACCCTGTCCTTCATCATCAAAGGCTCGGTAACCATTCTGATTGAAGATGACGAAGGGCACGAGATGATCATCGCCTACCTCAACAATGGCGATTTTTTCGGTGAGTTGGGGCTGTTCGAGCCAACAGGTGGTGGGCAGCAACGTAGCGCATGGGTGCGCGCCAAGACCGAATGTGAAGTGGCCGAGATCAGCTATGACAAATTTCGCGAACTCGCCCGCCACGACCCGGAGATTCTTTACGCCCTGGGCAGTCAGATGGCCCAGCGCCTGCGCAACACTACCCGCAAGGTCGGCGACCTGGCTTTCTTCGATGTTACCGGCCGGGTAGCCCGCTGCCTGCTGGATTTGTGCAAGCAACCGGATGCCATGACTCACCCCGACGGCATGCAGATCAAAATCACCCGCCAGGAGATTGGCCGCATCGTCGGCTGCTCTCGGGAAATGGTCGGCCGCGTGCTCAAGGACCTTGAAGAACGCAGCCTCGTGCAGGTCAAGGGTAAGACCATGGTGGTCTACGGTACCCGTTAATCCTTGGGCAGTGCAGCCAGCACCTCTTGGTAGGCCACCGACAGGCGCTCGAACCAGGGCGCCTGGGGCGCTACTTCGTGCAGAGCGATATGGCTATCGGCGCGGCAGCGCTGCTGCAGATTGCAACATTCATTGAAACGATTGACCGCCGCGACCATCGACTCGCGCTGGTTGTCCAGCAGCAGTGCGCCATGCACCAGTACTACCGGGCGTTTGCCGCCCATGCCCTGGCGCCAGCGCTGGGCCGTGCCGACCAGCTTGCGGCCATTGAGGTTGACGTTGTAGCGGCCATCGCAAAAGGCGCCGTCGATCTCCCCCACCGACGCGACGCCCCCCCACTCACGCAGCACCTCGCACAACGGCAGGCACAGGCGCTCATAGGCGTTTTCGATACGGCCATGGTCGCCTTCGCTGCGCGGGGCCACGTAAACCAGTGCCACGTTCACCGTGGCATGCGACTGGGGCACAGGCTCGCCCCCGGTTTCGCGCAACAGCACCGGCCAACCGGCGATAGCCAGCTCCGCACAGGCTGCTTCGAAATTGTCCAGCCGGCTCATGCGCCGGGGCATGACCAAGGCGTGGTCAGTGGGGCGCCAGAACAGCACGCCGGCATCGCGTTCGCCACGGCAAACCGCGGCCAGCAGCTCTTGCTCGGCATGCAGCCCTTGCTCGACGGTGAGCGCCAGGGGTTGATCGGTCATTGATCCACCTTCGCTAGGGTTTTTGGCAGGCATGAAAAAGCCGGCACGAAGCCGGCTTGGTGTCGATCAGTCCAGAGGCTGAACGGTTTTCTTCACCTGATCTGGGAAGAACAGCCGCTGCAGCTCCAGCCCTGGGTTCGGGGCGCGCATGAAGGCCTCACCGACCAGGAACGAGTAGACGTCGTTGATTTCCATCAATTCGACATCGGCGCGGTTGAGGATACCGCTCTCGGTGATTGCCAAACGGTCACGTGGGATCCGAGGCAGCAAATCGAGGGTGGTTTCCAGGCTGACCTCGAAGGTATGCAAGTTGCGGTTGTTGACCCCGACCAGCGGTGTATCGAGGGTCTTCAACGCGCGCTCGAGTTCATCGCCATCATGGACCTCCACCAGCACGTCGAGGCCAACATCCCTGGCCACCGAAGCCAGTTCGGCCATTTTCACGTCATCCAGCGCCGACACGATCAACAGCACGCAGTCCGCGCCCAAAGCGCGTGCCTCGACGATCTGGTACGGATCGACCATGAAATCCTTGCGGATGACCGGCAGTGAAACAGCTGCGCGAGCCTGTTGCAGGTACTCGTCCGCGCCTTGGAAGTAATCCACGTCGGTCAGCACCGACAGGCAGGTCGCGCCGCCCTTCTCGTAACTGACGGCACAGTCTGCCGGCACAAAATCCTCACGTATCACGCCTTTACTGGGCGAAGCCTTCTTGATCTCTGCAATCACCGCCGCTTGCTTGCGTTTGGCCTGTGCAATCAGCGCTGCAGCAAAACCACGTGGAGCATCAGCGGCTTTGGCCAGCCCTTCAAGTTCGGCAAGGCTGACCCGGGCGCTACGCTCGGCGACTTCCTGGAATTTGCGGGCAATGATCCTTTCCAGCACCGTCGGCACACTCATGCTTCGTTCTCCACCTTAAATACTGCAGTAAAGGCACCCAGCTCCTGCAGCTTCTCCCAGGCCAGCCCGGTATGCAGAACGTCGTGGGCCAGCTCCACGCCACTTTTCAGGCTCATGGCATGGTCAGCGGCGTAGAGCGCCGCGCCGGCGTTGAGTACAATCATTTCGGCCGCCTTCTGGCCATTTTCGGTCTTGCGCCGACCGAGAGCATCACGGATCAGCTCCAGGGAGGCCTGCGGGGTTTCCACCGCCAAGCCATGCAAACTCTGGCTTTTCATACCGAGGTCTTCGGGTTCGACCCAATACTCGGTGATTTGATCGTTCTTGAGTTCGGCAACGAAGGTGGGCGCTGCCAGGCTGAATTCGTCCAGGCCATCCTTGGAGTGCACCACCAGCACATGCTTGCTGCCCAGGCGCTGAAGCACCTCGGCCAGCGGGCGGCACAATGCCTGCGTGAACACGCCAACCACCTGATGCTTCACACCGGCCGGATTCGTAAGCGGGCCGAGCATATTGAACAGGGTGCGCAGCCCCAGATCGCGACGCGGGCCTGCAGCATGCTTCATGGCGGTGTGGTGGCTTTGGGCGAACATGAAGCCTATGCCCAAGCTGTCGATGCAACGGGCAACCTGGGTCGGCGTAAGGTTCAGGTATATGCCAGCGGCTTCCAGCAGGTCGGCGCTGCCGCTCTTGCCCGAAACGGCGCGGTTGCCATGCTTGGCTACGGTGCAACCTGCAGCGGCGAGCACAAACGACGATGCGGTGGAAACATTGAAAATGTTGGCCCCGTCACCGCCAGTCCCGACGATGTCGACGACGCCATCGAGGCTTTTCAGCTCGACTTTGTCGGCCAGCTCGCGCATCACCGACACGGCGCCGACGATCTCATCGATGCTCTCGCTCTTCATGCGCATGCCCATCAGGAAGGCGCCTATCTGCGCCTCGCTGCACTGGCCGGTCATGATCTGGCGCATGACGTCGCGCATTTCATCGGTACTCAGGTCCAGGTGGCCGACGATGCGGCTCAACGCGCTCTTGATATCCATGGTCGATCCTTAGCGGTGGCCGCCGGTCTGCTTGAGGAAGTTGGCGAACAGCTCGTGGCCCTGCTCGGTGAGGATGGATTCGGGGTGGAACTGCACCCCTTCGATGTTCAGGGTCTTGTGGCGCAGGCCCATGATCTCGTCGACCGAACCGTCATCATGGGCAGTCCATGCGGTGATTTCCAGGCAATCGGGCAGGGTCTCGCGCTTGACTACCAGCGAATGGTAACGGGTGACCGTGAGGGGGTTGTTGAGCTGGGCGAACACGCCGAGATCGCGATGGTGCACAGGGCTGGTCTTGCCATGCATGACCTGGCGGGCACGCACTACATCACCGCCGAAAGCTTGGCCGATGGACTGGTGGCCAAGGCATACCCCCAGGATCGGCAGCTTGCCGGCGAAATGCAGGATGGCATCGATGGATACGCCGGCTTCGCTTGGACTGCATGGCCCTGGCGACACGACGATACGCTCAGGGTTGAGCGCTTCGATTTCGGCGATGGTCATTTCGTCATTGCGAATGACCTTGACCTCGGCACCGAGCTCGCCAAGGTACTGAACGACGTTGTAAGTGAATGAGTCGTAATTGTCGATCATCAGTAACATCGGGCTAAACCTCTTGAATCTACTGACTTCAGATAACGAACCTTCCTACAGCAACTGCGGGCGCGGATTGGCCACAAGGGCAGTCACTAAATAACAAGGAAGGCAAACGGGGGCGGGCCGGACGGGCCGGCAGGAGATAAAGTCAGGCGCGCCAACGCCAACGGGCGTGGGCCTTGATAACGCGCATCAAGAGTTTGCTGACGATCAACACAGAATAGGTCTCGCTCATACTTGCACGCACAGTAGCCTACCGGGACGACGGGCGCAATATGCCCGTAAACACGGTGAAACCAATCGACTTGGGAGGCATGCCCGGCGATTTGCTAAGGTCAAGCAGCTAGTTCACATAAAAACAATGAAAAGGATGTTCAACGATGCGAAAAGCACCTTTGCTGGGCCTTGCCCTCGCCACCCTAGCCCTGGCCTGCAGCCAAGCCCTGGCGGCGCCATCCCCCTACTCCACTTTGGTAGTGTTCGGTGACAGCCTCAATGATGCGGGGCAATTTCCTGACCTGACCGGTGGCACCTTGGGCATGCGCTTCACCAACCGTGATGCCGATGGCCAATACGCCCCGGTATCGCCGATGATTCTCGGTGGCAAGCTGGGCCTGAGCGCCGCCGAGCTCGGGCCGTCGACCTCGCTGAGCCACCAGGCCCTTGGCCTGCCCGACGGCAACAACTGGGCAGTTGGCGGCTATACCACCCAGCAGATCCTCGAGTCGATCACGACTACTTCCAGGGCTGTCATACCACCCGGCCAAATTGGCGCGGGAACATCGCTGCGCGATCGGCCTGGCTACCTGGCCAACGGCTTGAGCGCCGATCCAAATGCTTTGTATTACCTTGCCGGTGGCGGCAATGACTTCCTCCAGGGCCTGGTCAACAGCCCTGCCGATGCCGCTGCGGCCGGTGCTCGCCTGGCCTCAAGCGCCCAAGCGCTACAACAGGGCGGCGCCCGCTACATCATGGTGTGGATGCTGCCAGACCTGGGGCAGACGCCAAACTTCAGCGGCACACCACAGCAGACTGCACTCTCGCAGCTGTCCAGCGTGTTCAACCAGTCGTTGGTCAGCCAGCTGGGCCGTATCGACGCCGAGATCATCCCGCTCAACATCCCGGTGCTTCTCAGCGAAGCGGTAGCCAGCCCGGCGCAGTTCGGCTTGGCGGCCGATCAAAACCTTATCGCCACCTGTTACAGCGGTAACGGCTGTGTGGAAAACCCACTCTATGGAGTTAACGGCACCCTACCTGACCCGAGCAAGCTGTTGTTCAACGACTCGGTGCACCCGACCATCGCCGGGCAGCAACTGATCGCAGACTACGCCTACTCGATCATATCCGCTCCATGGGAACTGACCCTGCTGCCAGAGATGGCCAATGCCAGCCTGCGCGCGCATCAGGATGAACTGCGTAATCAGTGGCAATCACCATGGCAGGCTGTCGGCCAATGGCAGGCTTTCGTCAGCACGGGCGCCCAGCACTTGGACTTTGACGAGCAGCACGGCGCTGCCAGCGCGGACGGGCGTGGCTACAACCTGACTCTTGGCGGCAGCTACCGGCTTAACGATGCCTGGCGCGTCGGCCTTGCCGGTGGCGTATACCGGCAGAAGCTGGAAGCCGGTGAACAGGACTCGGACTACAAACTCGACAGCTATCTGGCCAGTGCCTTCGCCCAGTTCAGCCAGAACCGCTGGTGGGCCGATGCTGCACTCAGTGCCGGCCAATTGGACTATCGTGACCTCAAGCGGACCTTCGCGCTGGGCATCAACGACCGTAGTGAAAAAGGTGACACCGATGGCCAAGCCTGGGCCGTTACTGCGCGCCTAGGCTACAACCTGGCGGCCGACGGCAGCCGCTGGCAATTGGCCCCCTTCATCAGCGGCGACTACGCGCGCGTGAAGGTTGATGGCTATGACGAAAAGAGTGGCCGCTCGACAGCGCTGGGCGTCGATGACCAGGACCGTACATCACGGCGCCTTGGGCTTGGGCTGTTGGGCAGTGTTCAGGTAATGCCGAGCACCAAGCTGTTCGCCGAGGTGGCGCAAGAGCACGAGTTCGAAAATGACCAGCAGGATGTGACCCTGCACCTGACGACAGTGCCGGGCAATGACTTCACGCTGACAGGTTATACGCCCCATAGCAACCTGACCCGGGCGAGCCTGGGGGTGAGCCATGAACTGGTGGCGGGGGTGCACCTGCAAGGTAACTACAACTGGCGCAAGAGCGACGAGCTCAGGCAACAAGGTGTGAACCTGAGTGTCAGCGTCGATTTCTAGAGAGGCGCGACCCAGTCATGGGTGAACCCGCTCCTACAGGCAGCACAATTGTCGAGTACGGCAATCGCCTGTGGAGCGGGCACCTGTTACTTAGCAGAGGTCTGTTCGGCCAAGGCCACTGCGCGGAACATGGCCCGGCGCTTGTTGATGGTTTCTTCCCACTCCAGCGCGGGCACCGAGTCGGCGACGATACCACCACCCGCCTGCACATGCAGCTCCCCATCTTTGATGACTGCGGTACGGATGGCAATCGCGGTATCCATGTTGCCGTTCCAGGCGAAGTAACCCACCGCACCACCGTAGACGCCGCGCTTGACCGGCTCCAGCTCGTCGATTATCTCCATTGCGCGGATCTTCGGCGCACCCGACAACGTCCCTGCCGGCAAGATCGCCCGTAGCGCGTCCATCGCCGTCAGGCCCTCGCGCAAGTGGCCTGTTACGTTGGAAACGATGTGCATCACGTTCGAATAACGCTCGATGACCATTTTCTCGGTCAGCCGCACACTACCAGTGGAGGACACTCGGCCAACGTCGTTACGGCCGAGGTCGATCAGCATCAAGTGCTCGGCGATTTCCTTGTCATCCGAGAGCAAATCGTCTTCCAGCGCCCGGTCGGCCTCCTCGGTCGCGCCGCGCGGGCGAGTCCCGGCAATTGGCCGCACCGTCACCAGATTGTCTTCCACGCGCACCAGCACTTCCGGCGAGCTGCCAACCACATGGAAGTCGCCGAAGTTGAAGAAGTACATATAAGGCGTCGGGTTGAAGCAACGCAGTGCCCGGTAGAGGTCGATCGGTGCAGCCTTGAAGTCGATCGACATGCGCTGGGAGGGCACTACCTGCATGCAGTCACCCGCCAGAATGTATTCCTTGATTCGCCCTACCGCATTTTCATAATCGTCGCGGGTATAGCTTGAGCGGAACTCAGGCTCGGCTGCCATCGGGCCACTGAGGTCCAGGCCCCGGCGTGGGGTGATGGGCTGACGCAGTTTCTCCAGCAAGCCTTGCAGGCGGGCCTGCCCTTGCTCGAAGGCCTGCTCCTGGGCAGGGTCGACCAATACAATGGCGTGCATCTTGCCCGCTAGGTTATCGAATACCACCACCGCATCGGAAACCATCAACAGGATGTCCGGCACGCCCAACGGGTCTGGGTTGGGGCTTGCACCGAGGCGTTTTTCCACATACCTGACACAGTCGTAGCCGAAATAGCCAACCAGGCCGCCATTGAAACGTGGCAGCCCAGCAATGTCGGCGACCTTGTACCGCTCCTTGAAGCGCTCGACGAAGGCCAGCGGGTCTTCGACGTCATGGCTTTCGACCTCTACGCCATCATGCAGAATGCTCACGTGATAGCCATGCACGCGCAACACGGTGCGCGATGGCAGGCCAATCATCGAGTAACGGCCCCACTTCTCGCCGCCCTGCACAGACTCGAGCAGATAGGAGTTGGGTTGATCGGCCAGTTTCAGATAGATCGACAGCGGTGTGTCGAAGTCGGCCAGGGTTTCACAGGCCAAAGGGATGCGGTTGTAGCCGGTAGCGGCCAGGCGCAGAAATTCTTCGCGGGTCATGGGTAGCCTCGTGGCAAGCAGCAATAGGGTCGGGCAAGCGGACGGGCCGGCAGGCGCCGGCGGGCAGGAGTCAGGCGCGCCAGCGCCAACGGGCCAGGGCCTTGATGACTTTCATCCAGAATTTGCCAGTGACCGCCACGGGGGACTCTCTGTCTTGGGAGGCTTGAAGGTCCGCCAACGTTATCCCAGTGGCCGGGTCTGCGCAACCGGGCAGCAATGCGCGAAGGTCGTCGACTACCAGGCTGGGGGATTCTTCGGTGATCGGCCGGCCGTGGTTGTAGCCGTAGGTCAGGCCCACCGATTGCACGCCTGCCGCCTTGGCCGCCTGCACATCGCTGCGCGAGTCACCGACGAACAACGACTGCTGGGGGCTGACGCCGGCCATTTGCATGACGAACAGCAGCGCCGCCGGGTCGGGCTTTTTCTGCGGCAGCGTATCGCCGCCAATGATCCAGCGGAAATACCGGCCGATTTTCATCTGGTCGAGCAACGGCGCGACGAATCGCTCCGGCTTATTGGTAATCAGCGCCATCTCAACGCCCTGCTTGTGCAGCCAGCGCAAAGTATCCTTCACACCCGGATAAAGCACGGTGAGCTCATGGCTTTGGGCATAGGCCTCCATGAACAACGCCAGGCCTTTTTCGGCCAAAGCATCATCCACGGTATCGTGCTCGATGCCGCCTGCCAGGGCACGGCGCACCAGCACCTGGGCGCCATTGCCAACCCAGTGGCGTACTGCCTCTAGGCCTGCCGGTGGGCGCCCAAGTTCGAGCAGCATGCGGTCCACGGCAGCGGCCAGGTCAGGTACCGAGTCGATCAGGGTGCCGTCCAGATCAAACATCACCAGCCTGGGCAGCGCCCCCGGGAACAGCTGCTCGAAGCCGCTCATGGGCGGGCCTGAGCCAGTTCGGCGCGCATCTTGGCGATGACTTCCTGATAGTCCGGCGCGTTGAAGATCGCCGAGCCCGCCACGAAGGTATCCGCGCCAGCGGCAGCGATTTCACGGATGTTGTTGACGTTGACGCCACCGTCGATTTCCAGGCGGATGTCGCGGCCACTGGCGTCGATCAAGGCGCGGGCTTCGCGCAGCTTGTCGAGGGTGCCTGGGATGAACTTCTGCCCGCCAAAGCCTGGGTTCACGCTCATCAGCAGTACCATGTCGACCTTGTCCATCACGTACTTCAAGGCATCCAGGCTGGTGGCCGGGTTGAACACCAGGCCGGCCTTGCAACCGCCATCCTTGATCAACTGCAGCGAGCGGTCGATGTGCTGCGAGGCTTCCGGATGGAAGGTAATGTAGGTGGCACCGGCTTCGATGAAGTCGCCGATGATACGGTCGACCGGGCTCACCATCAGGTGTACGTCAATCGGTGCGGTCACGCCGTATTTGCGCAGCGCGGAGCACACCATCGGGCCGATGGTCAGGTTGGGGACGTAATGGTTGTCCATGACATCGAAGTGAACGATGTCGGCACCCGCAGCCAATACCTTGTCGACGTCCTCGCCAAGGCGGGCGAAATCGGCAGAGAGAATGGAGGGGGCAATAGCGTAGGGCTGCATGGCGCACCTGTTGGCAGAATCACGGTGGCGCGCATTGTAACTCAGGGAAGCAGTTGAAGGCTGATTAGCATCAACCTGAACCGGCCTCTTCGCGGCGAAAGCCGCTTCCACGGTTTTCAGCGCGTCTCACTGCCTGCGCAGGCTCGGTGAGAGCGGCTTTAGCCGCGAAAAGGCCGGTTCACGGGGTAACCTGATCAGGCAGGCTGCTGGGTCCTGAGCTTCTCGCTGCGCCCGCGCAGCCACTCCAGCGTCAGCAACAGCACCACCGAGAAGGCGATCAGCAGGGTCGCCGCCGCTGCAATGGTCGGGCTGAGGTTTTCGCGAATGCCACTGAACATTTGCCGTGGCAGAGTCGCCTGCTCAGGCCCGGCGAGGAACAGCGTCACCACCACTTCATCGAAGGAAGTGGCGAAGGCGAACAGCGCGCCTGAAATCACACCCGGGGCAATCAGGGGCAAGGTCACCCGACGGAAGGTCAACAGCGGCGAAGCACCCAGGCTGGCCGCAGCGCGTACCAAGTTGTAGTTGAAGCCCTGCAAGGTAGCCGACACGGTGATGATGACGAAAGGTACGCCCAACACCGCATGCACCAGAATCAATGAGGTAAAGCTGTTGCCCAGGCCCAGCGGCGCAAAGAACAGGTAACTGGCCACACCGATGATTACCACCGGCACCACCATGGGCGAAATAACCAGCGCCATCACCAGCGACTTGCCCGGGAAATCGCCACGGGTCAGACCAATCGAGGCCAGGGTGCCGAACACCATCGCTAGTACGGTGGCCGCTGGCGCGACGATGATGCTGTTCTTCAGCGCACGCATCCACTCGGCCGAGGCGAAGAAGTCGTGATACCACTGCAGCGAAAAGCCCTGCAGCGGATACACCAGAAAGCTGCCGCTGTTGAACGAAAGCGGCACGATCACCAGCACCGGCAGCACCAGGAAAAGCAGTATCAAGCCGCAAAGGATGCGCAGGGTGTAGAACCAAACCCGTTCGACGGGCGACATGTAGGGGCTCAGCATCTCAAGGCTCCTCAGCTCAGGCGCAGGCGGCTGGCGCCGACCAGCCAGCTATAGATCAGGTACAGCAGCACGGTCGCCAGCAGCAACAGCCCGCCTAGCGCGGTAGCCATGCCCCAGTTGATGCTGGTGTTGGTGTAGAAGGCGACGAAGTAACTGACCATCTGGTCGTTGGGGCTGCCGAGCAGGGCCGGGGTGATGTAGTAGCCGATGGCCAGAATGAACACCAACAGGCAACCGGCGCCCACCCCCGCGTATGTCTGCGGGAAATACACCCGCCAGAAGCTCGCAAACGGGTGGCAGCCAAGGGAAATCGCCGCGCGCATGTAGCTGGGCGAGATCCCCTTCATGACGCTGTACAGCGGCAGGATCATGAACGGCAGCAGGATGTGCACCATCGAGATGTAGACCCCGGTGCGGTTGAACACCAGTTCCAGCGGTTGGTCGATGATGCCGATCGCCATCAGAGCACTGTTGATCAGGCCTCCGGACTGCAGCAACACGATCCACGCGGCCACTCGCACGAGGATCGAAGTCCAGAACGGTAGCAGCACCAGAATCATCAGCAGGTTGCTTTGCCGCGTCGGCAGGTTGGCCAGCAGGTAGGCCAGCGGGTAGGCCAGCACCAGGCAGATGGCGGTGATCACCACACCCATCCACAGGGTGCGGGCGAAGATGTCCAGGTAGATCGCTTGGTCCGGCGTGGTCTTGGCCAGCTCGCCGAGATCATCGATGCGGTGGTCGACCGAGGCCAGCAGGTAGAACGGCGTCACCGAGCTGGTGTTGCGGCGGATCGCCTGCCAGTAAGCAGGATCGCCCCAGCGCTCGTCCAGCGCCTGCAGGGCATCCTTATAAGAAGCAGGCTCGGCCTTGAACGGCATTGCCCGTGCAGTTTTGGCCAGCAGGCTGCGGTAACCGGCCAACTCCATGTTCAGGCGTTTGGAAAGGTCGCCCAACGTTTGGTTCTTGCGCGATTCGGCCAGGTCCTGGCTCAGCGCCTTGTAGACGTCTTCGCCTGGCAGGCTCTTGCCGTCCCACTGGCTGATCAACTCGACGGTGCGCGGCAAGCCGCCGACTACCTCCGGGTTGCCGACGCTCTTGTACAGCAGCGCAGCGATCGGTACCAGAAACACCAACAGAAGAAACAGCGCCAGCGGCGCGATCAACGCCTGCGCTTTCCAGCGGTTGACCCGCTCGGCACGTTTGAGGCGCTGTTTAAGATTTGGACCTGCGCCTTCGTTGAGGGGCACTGCAATGGCCATGGCGAACTCCGCGATACAGGCTGAAATTGGGGCCGCCAAGCGGCCCCGCTTCCCGGGTTGTTACTTCTTAGCCGCCCAGGCGTTGAAGCGTTGCTCCAGCTGCTCGCTGTTGTCAGCCCAGAAGGCCACGTCGATCTGCACCTGGTTGGCAATGTTCTCAGGCGTGGTCGGCATATCCTTCTTCACCGCATCGGCCAGCAGTGGTACGGCTTTGGAGTTGGCCGGGCCGTAGGCGATGTTCTCGGAGTAGATCTTCTGCTGCTCAGGCTGCAAGGTGTAGGCGATGAACTTCTTCGCTTCGTCGGCACTCTTGGCGCCTTTGGGGATCGCCCAGGCGTCGAAGTCGTAGATGCCACCGTTCCACACCACCTTGAGGTTGCTTTCTTTCTGCACCGCAGCGATGCGGCCGTTGTAAGCCGAACTCATGACCACATCACCGGAGGCAAGGTACTGCGGTGGCTGGGCACCGGCTTCCCACCATTGAATGCTTGGTTTGAGTTCGTCGAGTTTCTTGAAGGCGCGGTCCACACCTTGTTTGGTGCCCAGCACCTGGTACACGTCTTTGGGCGCAACGCCGTCTGCCATAAGGGCGAACTCGAGGGTGTACTTGGCCCCTTTGCGCAGGCCACGCTTACCCGGGAATTTCTTGGTGTCCCAGAAGTCTGCCCAGCTGGTAGGTGCGGTCTTGAGTTTGTCGGCGTTATAAGCCAGCACCGTCGACCAGACGAAGAAGCCCACGCCGCATGGCTGGATTGCGCCCTTCACATAGTCGGACTCGTTGCCGAACAGCGCAGGGTCGAGCTCTTCGAACATGCCTTCATCGCAGCCGCGGGCCAGCTCCGGCGACTCTACCTCCACCAGGTTCCACGACACACTGTTGGTATCGACCATGGCTTTGACCTTGGCCATTTCACCGTTGTACTCGCCCGCAACGATCTTGCCCTTGCCGGCCTTCTCCCATGGCTCGTAGAACGCCTTGACCTGGGCCGCCTTGTTGGCACCGCCGAAGGAAACCACGGTCAGATCCGCCGCCATGCTTTGGCCAGCGGCGCACAGGCCGAGGGCCAGGGCGGTCAGTTTCAACTGCTTGCGCATTATTATTCTCTCCACAGTACAGGGTTGGTGAAGCAATCGATCAGTGGGCTTCGGCAATCGGATCGAGCGCGCGGGCGTGCTCCACCTCCCAGCCCAGCGGTACCACATCGCCCACGGCCAGCGCCGGGTCGAGTTCGGCGATTGGCTGCTTGACGAAGAAGTCAGCTTTGCCACAGACCTCCAGGCGCACCCGCACGTGGTCGCCCAGGTAAATGAACTCAGCCACCCGGCCGGAGAAGCGGTTGACGCAGTTTTCGCTGTGCCCGTTGAGGCGCACCCGCTCGGGACGAATGGACAGGGTCACTGGCTCACCGGCCTGGCCCACGTTCACTGCCAGTGCCTCGACCTTCTCACCACGGGCCAGTTGCACCTGGCAGCGGTTACCGTCCCGGGACACCAGGGTGCCGTTGATGCGGTTGTTTTCGCCGATGAAGTTGGCAACGAAGGTGTTGCTGGGTTGTTCATACAGTGTGCGGGGGTCAGCGATCTGCTGGATCTCGCCCTGGTGGAACACCGCCACACGGTCAGACATGGTCAGTGCTTCACCCTGATCGTGGGTCACATAGACCACGGTCACGCCCAGGCGCTGATGAATGTGCTTGATCTCCATCTGCATGTGTTCACGCAGTTGTTTGTCCAGGGCACCCAGCGGCTCGTCCATCAGCACCAGCTGAGGCTCGAACACCAATGCCCGCGCCAGCGCGACGCGCTGCTGCTGGCCGCCCGACAGCTGGCCGGGGTAGCGCTTGGCGAATGCATCGAGCTGCACCATGTTCAGCACACGTTTGACCCGCTCGCTGATATCGGTTTTGCTCAGGCCGCGCACGGTCAGTGGAAACGCCAAGTTCTCAGCCACGGTCATGTGCGGGAACAGTGCGTAGTTCTGGAACACCATGCCGATGTCGCGCTTGTGCGGTGGCACATTGTTGATCGACCGCCCGGCCAACTGAATTTCACCGGCGGTGGGGGTTTCGAAGCCGGCCAGCATCATAAGGCTGGTGGTCTTGCCCGAGCCGGAAGGGCCAAGCAGGGTGAGGAACTCACCTTTGCGAATGTCCAGGTTGAGGTTTTTGACGATCAGCGATTCGCCGTCGTAGCTCTTTTGCACACCACGGAAACTGACCAGCGTCTCGCTGGTAGCAGCGTTCGAGTTCGCCTCGCTCATGCCTGCACCTTCTTGTTGGAATGACTGCGTAGGCAAAAGATTAGATGAGCCGCGAACGCTGGAAAATCGGCTGCGCTGAGAGAATGCCATCATCCACATGGAAGATTCGCTGTAGGGATTGCCCTACAAGAGCGGCGCTTTCAGCACAGCCATGAATCGCTATGCAAGCGAGCTCGGCCGTGATCGGGCCAGCCAAAGCCGCGCAGAAGGCAGGCCAGGCGCCTTGCGAGTAAATCGGCCCACTGCAAGGTTGGCCACGCCATACAGGGGGCAGCTGTCGCGATCAGAACAGTCAGACCAATTTGTGCTCCATGGCGTACTTCACCAGCTCCGCCAGCGAATTGACCTTGAGCTTCTGCATCAACCTGGCTTTATGGGTGCTTATGGTTTTGCTCGACAGCGCCAACTGCTGGGCGATGTCGTTGACATTGGCGCCGTGGGCCAGGCGCTCGAATACCGAGAACTCTCGTTCCGACAGCAGCGTGTGCAGCGGGCGGGTTTCGGTCAGCCCCACTTCGAAGACCATACGATCGGCCAGCGCCGGGTCGATGTAGCGCCCACCGCTGGCAACCCGCCGGATCGCGGTCAACAACAAGGCCGGGTCACTGTCCTTGGTCGCATACCCGGCGGCGCCGGCCTTTAGCGCGCGTGCTGCCATCTGTGCTTCATCGTGCATCGACAACATCAGAATCGCCGGGGCATCGTGCAGGGCACGGATGCGCGGGATCGCCTCCAGGCCGCTGACCCCCGGCATGGAAATATCCAGCAGTACCACTTCGCAGGGGCTGTGGCGCAGGGCTTCGAGCAACTGCTCACCATTGCCCGCCTCCCCTACCACTTGCATGTCCTTGGCCAGGCCGATCAGCTGTTTGATGCCCTCACGGACAATGGTGTGGTCCTCGGCCACCAGCACTCGAATCACGCTCACTCTCCTATTCCAAAGGTATGGCCACGCTCAGGCGGGTGCCTTCGCCGGGCTCACTGTCCAGCACCATGGTGCCACCGAGCATCAACACACGCTCTCGCATGCCGACCAGGCCGAACGATGCGGGCCTGGGCTGATCGCAACAGAACCCACTGCCATCGTCACTGACCGTCATGCGCAGTTGCGCGTTCTCACGTATCAGCTCGATCTCCACGCTATGCGCCTTGGCGTGGCGCATCACATTGGTCAGCGCCTCCTGCAGAATGCGGAACAACCCCGTGGCCTTGGCATCGCTCAATGCCGGCAGATTATCCGGTACCTGCACCAGGCAGGGTATGTGCGTACGCGCCTCGAAGCGCCGCGCCTGCCATTCGATGGCCGAAGCGATGCCAGCGTCGAGGATCGGCGGGCGCAGGGCGGTGGCGACATCGCGCACCAACTGGAACAGTTGCCCGATCAGGCGCTTCATACTACCCAAGCGCTCGTGCAACGCCGGGTCGAGCTCGGCGAAGGCCAGTTCGCACATCGACACTTCCAGTTTGAGCACTGTCAGCATCTGCCCCAGCTCGTCATGCACCTCACGGGCAATCCGCGCCTTCTCTTCTTCGCGCACACTCTCAAGGTGAGCCGACAACTCGCGCAACTGCTCCTGGGAGCTGGCCAGTGCCAGCTCGGCGCGTTTGCCTTGGGTGATGTCCCAGACGATGCCGTCCCACGCCACCCGCCCGTTGGGCAAACGGCGGGCGCTGGCCTTGATGTCGGCCCAGCGCTGCTCGCCATGGCGGGTGAGGATACGCCCCTGCCACGACCAGTCCTGATCACCGGCAATGGCTAGATCCTGAACCTGGTGGTAATCGGCCCGGTCGTCAGGGTGAACCAGGTTGCGCAGCCCCATCTGCGGGTGCTGGATTTGCGCGGGGGTGTAGCCGACCAGGGCCTCGCTGCCCTCGCTGATGTAGGGAAATTCCGGCTCCCCTTGCGCTGGCGCCGGCTCAAGGCGGAACACCAGGCCTGGCACGTTGCCCGCGATGCCTTTAAGCCGCGCCTCACTTTCACGCAGCGCTGCCAGGGCGCGATGGCGTTCAGTCACATCGGCCAGATACACCACCAGGTATTCGGCATCGCGAAAGCGCAGGAAGCTCAGCGACAGCTCCACCGGCAGCAGGCTGCCATCGGCCCGCCGGCAGTGCGTCTCGAAACGCCGTGTTTGGTCTGCGCCGGCACGGGCGCCCTTCCAGAGTTCGAGCCAACGGTCCATGTTCAGGTTAGGTTCGAAATCTATCAGTGGCCGCTCCAGCAACTGGGCCTCGGCGTAGCCGAGCATATTTTCGGCTGCCTGGTTGGCATAGCGCACGTGGCTGTCCCAGTTGACCCAAAGAATGCCTACAGTGCTTTGATCGATGGAGAACTGGCTAAGGCGCAGCGCCTGCTCGCGCCCCTGACGTTCAGCCAGGTTTTCCCGCGCCGCCAGCAAGCCGCGCTCCAGTTGCCGTTGCTGGCGGCGCTGCCATACCACTGTGGCCACGGCGCA
The DNA here is from genome assembly GCF_046230725.1 of Pseudomonas sp. KCJK9000. Lineage (NCBI taxonomy): Bacteria > Pseudomonadati > Pseudomonadota > Gammaproteobacteria > Pseudomonadales > Pseudomonadaceae > Pseudomonas > Pseudomonas sp. KCJK9000. Next base: position 26,153 of record NZ_JBJJLN010000022.1, read on the forward strand.
TAGCAGCAACAGGCCGAACAGCAATGCCAGGTTCTGCCAGAACCCAGGTGATTCGCTCAAACGAGGGTACTTGGGCTGCAACCAGCGCTGGTGCATTTGCTCAAGTGACTTGGCCGGGATGGCCTGCAAGCCCCGCTCAAGCACATCGGCCAGCACCGGCCAGTCGCGCCGCGAGCCTACCCGAAGTAACTGCGGCAAGCCGATATCACCTACCACCACCAACTCGGCGAACTCGCTTTCGCGAGACAACCGACTCAACTGGGCTTCATCGAGCACCGCATAACCGGCCTGGCCTGCGACCACCAGTTGCAAAGCCTCGCGCTCACTCGGTACGCCCTGTAGGTTTAGGTTGCTGTAGTTGCCGCGCAGGTAATCGGCCAGGGCACTGGGCATGCGTACCGCAACGCGGGTTTGCCCGTCGAGTTTTTCCAACTCCACGGCCATCGCGCCGGTGCGCGGCCCCACCACCAGCTGTGGAACCCGCATGTAGGGGTCACTGAACAGCCATAGGCGCAGGCTGGCCGGTGTTTGCATCAAGCCGGGCGCAAAGTCGATTTCACCGGCCTGCAGGGCATGTTCAAGGCTGGCCTGGTCAGTAAAGTTACGCCAGGTCAGGTCCAGGCCTAGCGCCTGGCCCAGCTGGGCAACCAACTCGACGTTGGCGCCGTAAAGCTGCTGCAGACGGTGATCGAATTGCGCATACGGCGCCTGCAATACCAGGCCCACCCGCAAGCTGCGGTGGCTGTCGAGCCATTGCTGCTGAGCAGGCTCCAGCACCACAGTCGGCGCCGCTGGCGGCAGTGCCAGAGCGATCAAGGGCAGGCACAACACGCCGATAACCAACAGGTGACGCAATCGCTTCATCAATACGCTCATCTGGGTAAGGGCGGCCATGGGGCGTGGCCGTCGCGGGCAAATACTATTAGGCTGCCGGAATCATTCTGGCCTTGGGTTGATTCATGATCACACTTTATCGCACGACACTGGCAATGTGCTGCCTGGCCTCACTCCTGCCATTTGGCGCCGTGGCTGGCGATGCCGCCAAACCAGAAACCGCTGCCCAGGCCGGCGCAGCACCCGTCACACGCCCACCCCTGCTCGAACGCAGCCAAGAAGATGCGCTGGCCCTGGAGCGGCAAGTACCCAAAGCCGAACAGCAGACCTTGCAAGCTGGGGCAGACAACTTTCTAGCGCTCTGGAAGCCGGCCAATGACAGCGACCCCAAGGGTGCCGTGATCATCGTGCCTGGCGCAGGTGAGAATGCCGACTGGCCCAACGCCGTCGGCCCGCTGCGGCGCAAGTTCCCTGATGCCGGCTGGCACAGCCTGAGCGTAAGCTTGCCCGATCTGCTGGCCGAGGCGCCGCAAGCGCGAGTCGATGCCAAACCAGCGTCAGAGCCTGACAACAAGCCCGGCGAAAGCGCGCCGGCCAAGGACACACCTGCCGACGCCAACGCCAACGTCGCGCAAGCCACCGCTGCCGATGTCGATACCGCAGAAAGCACCGACGCCGTACAAGCCAGCGACCAGAATGACGCAGCCGATGCCGAACGCATCTTTGCCCGCTTGGACGCAGCCGTGGCGTTTGCCCAGCAGCACAATTCGCGCAGCATCGTGCTGATCGGCCACGGCAGCGGTGCTTACTGGGCCGCGCGCTACCTGAGCGAAAAGCAACCGCCGCAAGTACACAAATTGGTGATGATCGCTGCACAGACGCCAGCACGGGTCGAACATGACCTGCAAAGCCTGACGCCGACCCTCAAAGTGCCCACCGCCGACCTTTATTTCGCCACCCGCACTGCCGACCGCAATGCCGCAGCGCTTCGCCTTCAGGCCAGTAAGCGGCAGAAGGACAGCCAGTACAAACAGCTGTCGCTGATTGCCATGCCGGCCAGCCAGGAGGGTGAGCAGGAGCAGGTGTTCCGCCGCGTGAGGGGCTGGCTGAGCCCACAACAGCAGTGAGGTCAAGGCGCGCTAGGCGCCCTGCTGCTAGAAACCGCGCCGCTTGCGCACGATGGCATAGGCCTGGTGCAGCTCGCGAGTGCGCTCGGTCGCCTCGCGCACCTGCGCCTCGCTCGCGCCACTCCCCGCCAGCTTGTCTGGGTGATGCTTGCTGACCAGGCGTCGGTAGGCCTGCTTGACCTGATCGGCTTCGGTGTCCGCCTCCACGCCCAGCAAGCGCAGGGCGGACGCGTAATTCATCACCCCACTTGCAACCTGCGCCTTGCGCGGTTCGTATTCCTGCGACATCGCTTGAACCTGGCGGCGGCTGAGGCCCAACTTGTGTCCCCATTCCAGCAGCAGCTCGCGCTCGTGCCGACCGGCCTTGCCATCGGCCCATGCCATACGCCAGCAAGCCCGCAGCGTGCCCTCGGCGGCATGGGGCTGCATACGGATACGACGCAGATGGCCTGCCAGCCGGTCTTTACCCGCCTTGCCCCGGTTGAACGCCGCAATGGCCCGCAAACGAGCAGCCTCTGGCATGTCGAGGCGGACCATCTCCTGACGAGCCTGCTGAATGTGCTGCTCGGCCACACGGCCATCGCTCTTGGCCAACCGCCCGAGCAATACGAACAGCAGTTCGTCATCCTGTAGGGGCGAGCGACCGCCAAGGCGCTCGCGCATGTCGTCCCAACCCTGCAAACGCAGGCGTCGGTCCAGCGCCTGGCCCAGCAAGGCTCCCAGCAAGGCACCGGGAATGCTGGCGACTGCAAAACCTGCGCCCAGTCCGATCAGCGTGCCTGGCCACCACATCTCAGGCGCGCTCGCTGATCAAGCGCTCGGCCTCGGCCAAACGCTCCAGAGTGCCGACATCCACCCAATGGCCCCGGTAGTGCTCGCCAGTCACCTTGGCTTCGGTCATGGCCCGGCGCAGCAATGGCGCCAGCTTGAAGGCACCGGCCTGGCAGCCTTCGAACAAAGCCGGATGCAATACCGAGAGGCCGCTGAAGGTAAGCGTACCAGGGGCATCGTCGCCATCGATCACCCGGCCGGCGCTCAGGCGGAAGTCGCCCCGCCCGTGATGCCCAGGGTTATCGACCAGCACCAGATGCGCAAGCCCCGGCAACGGTGCGCGCAGGCGAGCAAGATCGTAATCGGTCCAGACATCGCCATTGATCAGCGCAAAGGGCTCATCGCCCAGCATCGGCAAAGCCTTGAAGATCCCACCGCCGGTCTCCAGCGGCTCGCCTTCGGGCGAATAACGGATGCGCAGGCTGAAACGGCTACCATCGCCAAGATAGTCTTCGATCTGCTGGCCAAGCCAGGCGTGGTTGATGACCACGTCGGTAAAACCGGCTGCTGCCAGCGCACGCAGGTGGTACTCGATCAACGGCTGACCCGCGACCGGCACCAGCGGTTTGGGGGTATGCAGGGTCAGCGGGCGCATGCGCTCGCCTTTGCCTGCTGCAAGAATCATTGCCTTCATGCACGCGCTCCGGCTTGCAACTCGCCGATCAGGCGGCCCAGCTCGGCGAGCTCAGGGCGACGGCTGACCACTTCTTCTATATAGGCGAAGAATCGCGGAACGTCGGCCAGATAACGAGGTTTTCCGTCACGGTGGCAAATACGCGCGAAGATCCCGATGACCTTGAGGTGGCGCTGCACGCCCATCAGGTCGCTGGCGCGCAGGAACTCTTCGAATGCCGGCTGCACTGGGATGCCAGCGGCTCGCGCCTGATCCCAGTAGCGACGCAGCCAGCCCTGGACCTGTGCTTGCGGCCAGCTGAGGAACGCGTCCTTGAACAGGCAGGTGATGTCGTAGGTGACCGGGCCGTAGACAGCATCCTGAAAGTCCAGCACGCCTGGGTTGGGGCTACTTTGCATCAGGTTGCGCGGCATGTAGTCACGGTGCACCAGCACTTTGGGCTGGGCCAGGGCGCTGTCGATCAGCAACTGGCTGACGCGCTGCCAGGTGGCCTGCTGTGCGGCGGTGAAGGCAAGGCCCAGCTCCCGCCCCACATACCACTCGGGGAACAGTTCGACTTCGCGGCGCAGCAAGGCGTCATCGTAATGGGGCAGCGGCGCATCCATTGGCAGGCGCTGGAAAGCCAAGAGCGCGTCGATGGCATCGGCGAACAGCGCATCGGCGTTGTCCTGTTGGATGATGTCCAGGTAGGTCTGGTGGCCCAGATCCCCCAGCAGCAGGAAGCCACGTTCCAGGTCCTGGGCATGGATTTGCGGCACATGCACCCCGGCGCCTGCCAGCAAATGGTCGATAGCGACGAACGGTCGGCAATTTTCCTGAGGTGGGGGCGCGTCCATGATCACGAAGCTGCGCCCGGCCCCCTGCCAACGGAAGTAGCGGCGGAAGCTGGCATCACTGCTGGCGGCGGCCAGGCTGCCCTCGGGCACATCGCCCCAGGCGTTGTCGCGAAAGAGTCGATCGAGCTGCTCATGGAGCCAGACAGTCAGTTGTTGCAGGCGTACATCGTGATCAGGCATTACAAGGGTCTCCGACGGCCCTAGCCGTCAAGCGGGTCATGCTTTATTATCCAGCATCTTTTTCAGACCATCGAGAGGCGTGCGGCCCCACACGCGGGCAGATGGCACGCAGGAAGCCCGGACTAATAAGATGGCATTGAAATCCCCCGCGTTTCGTAGAAAGTTTCCGTTGCTGGTAACCGGCGGTCTGCTGGCCATGCAACCTCTGGCCACCTCTTATGTGGTGGCAGCCGAGCAGTTCGACTGCCAAGTGTCCGCCTCCGGTGGTTGGGACTGCAAGCCCAAGACCCCAGTCAGCAATCTGCCTCCGCGCCCGGTGCATGACGGTGCCGCGCTTACGGCCGGTACTGAAGCCGAGCCGGTCGAAGCCCAGAGCGCCGACAAGCCGATGCTGGTCACCGAGGCCAAGGGCCGTGGTCTGAAGTCGCGCAGCGAAGACTACAGCCACCTCGACTGGGTACCCCGCGATAAGCTCACTGCAGCCCAGCTGGCCGAAACCGGCCCGTACTGCGGCGGTGCATACATCGAGCCCATTCGCCCCGGCATGGCTGACACCACGCCCAAGGACGAGTCGCCAACCTACATCAACGCCAAGGTGTCCAAGTACCAGCAGGAGCAGCAAATCGCTACCCTCGCTGGCGACGTGGTCATGCGCCAGGGCAGCATGCAGGCAGAAGCCGACGAGGCCAACCTGTATCAGGCCGAGAACCGTGGCGAGCTCAAGGGCAACGTCAAGATTCGCGACAATGGCTCGCTGGTCGTCGGTGACCAGGCACAGATCCAGCTCGACACCGGTGAAGCCCAGGTCGACAACGCCGAATACGTGATGCACAAGTCGCACATCCGCGGCAATGCCCTGTACGCCAAGCGTGGCGAAAACGCCATCATCCGCCTCAAGGACGGTACGTACACCACGTGCGAACCAGGCAGCAACGCCTGGCAGCTCAAAGGCAACAACATCACCCTGAACCCGGCGACCGGTTTCGGTACTGCGACCAACGTCACCCTGCGGGTCAAAGATTTTCCGGTGCTCTACACACCGTACATCTACTTCCCGATCGACGACCGTCGTCAGTCCGGCTTCCTGCCGCCATCGTTCAGCAGCACCAGCGACACCGGCTTCATGCTGGTCACGCCGTACTACTTCAACCTGGCGCCGAACTATGACGCCACGTTGTACCCGCGCTACATGACCAAGCGCGGCTTGCTGATGGAAGGCGAGTTCCGCTACCTGACCAAGTCCAGCGAAGGCCAGTTCGGTGGGGCGTTCCTCAGTGACGAGAGCGACGACCGCAAGCTACAGACGGACTACAAGAAAGACCGCTGGATGATCAACTGGCAGCACAAAGGTGGCCTGGACGAGCGCCTGATGACTGAAGTCGACTACACCGACATCAGCGACCCGTTCTACTTCCAGGATCTTGAAACCGATCAGATTGGCGTCAAGAGCCGCGATGTGGTCAACCAGCAAGGTGCCCTGACCTGGCGTGGCGACACTTACACCGCTCGCCTGAATGCGCAAGCGTACGAAATGGCGACCTTGTCGCAGATCACTCCGTACGACAAGCTGCCACAGATTACCTTGAACGGTACTCTGCCGTTCAGCCCTGGCGGGTTGAACTTCGGCTACGAGACAGAGGCAGTACGGTTCGATCGCGACCTGAAGAACGACCTGGTCTTCGATAAGGACGGTAACCCGGACCTCACTGCTGGCACAGTCCTAGACGCCAATGGGAATATCATCGGTGGTCGCCGACTGGACCAGAACATCAGTGGTATTGCCCGAGCCAACGGTACCCGACTCAACTTCGCGCCTTCGATGAGCCTGCCGATGCAGGCCAGCTACGGCTACTTCACGCCAAAGCTGAAGTACGCCTACACCCACTATGACCTCGACCTGGACGGCCAGGGCAAGGCGCAAGCGATTGCGCAATCGGCCAACCCGGCTTATGGCAGCTACAACAGCACCCTGAACCGTGACATTCCGATCGCATCGATCGACAGCGGCCTGTACTTCGACCGCAACACCTCGCTGTTCGGCACCAACTATCGCCAGACTCTCGAACCGCGCTTGTTCTACCTCTACGTCCCCTACAAGGACCAGAAGGACATCCCGCTGTTCGACACCAGCGAAACGCTGTTCAACTACGACTCGCTGTTCCGCGACAACCGTTTCTCCGGCACCGACCGCATCGGTGACGAGAACAAATTGTCGCTGGGTGTGACCACCCGCTGGATCGAAGACAACGGCTTCGAGCGCCAGAATTTCAGCATCGGCCAGGCTTACTACTTCAAGGACCGCAAGGTCCAATTGCCAGGCATCGACTATCGCGACCGCAAGGACGCGCAGTCGGATGTATCGCCGTACGCGCTGGTGTACAACTACTACTTCAACCGCGACTGGCGCTTCAATTCGGACTTCAACTGGGACCCAGACAGCCGCAGCACCCGCTCGGGCAGCGCGATGTTCCACTACCAGCCTGAGGACAACCCGAACAAGGTGGTCAACCTAGGTTATCGCTACCGCAACGACACCATCGCCTATGACTCGAGCACCGGTACCTGGAAAGTGGGTGGCGGCGACTACGGCACCCCAGGCGATCCGAACTACATCAAGGACTACTACAAGATCCAGCAGCACGACTTCTCGGTCATCTGGCCGATCGTGCCGCAATGGAGCGTCATCGCCCGCTGGCAGCATGACTACAATCGCAACCGCACCCTGGAAGCCATGGGTGGTTTCGAGTACGACAACTGCTGCTGGAAGCTGCGCCTGATCAACCGTTACTGGATCGATTACGACGACTTCAGCCAGGCTACCCCGCAAAACGAAAAGGGTGACCACGGCATCTTCCTGCAGATCGTGCTGAAAGGCCTCGGTGGTGTAGTAGGCAATAAAGTCGAATCGTTCCTCGACCAAGGCATTCAAGGTTACCGTACACGTGAAGACCAAGCTTATTGATCGACTGCGCCCAGTGTTACTGGGCGCTGCATTGCTGAGTGGCGCGGTACATGCCGCGGTACAACCTCTGGACCGCGTGGTGGCCATCGTCGACAACGACGTGGTTATGCAAAGCCAACTGGACCAGCGCGTCCACGAGGTGCAGCAGACCATCGCCAAGCGCGGCGGCGGCGTGCCGCCGTCCGGCGCGCTGCAGCAGCAGGTACTGGAACGCCTGATCGTCGAGAACCTGCAATTGCAGATCGGCGAACGCTCCGGCATCCGCATCACCGACGAAGAACTGAACCAGGCCATCGCCACCATCGCCCAGCGCAATGGCATGTCCCTGGAGCAGTTCCGCGCCGCCCTGGCCCATGACGGTCTGTCGTTCGACGACGCCCGTGAGCAGGTCAAGCGCGAGATGATCATCAGCCGCGTGCGCCAGCGCCGCGTTGCCGAGCGTATCCAGGTGTCCGAGCAGGAAGTGAAGAACTTCCTCAATTCAGACATGGGCAAGATGCAGATGTCGGAAGAGTATCGCCTGGCCAACATCCTCATTCCGACCCCGGAAGCCGCCAACTCTGACGACATCCAGAAAGCCGCACGCAAAGTGGGTGACCTGTACCAGCAACTGCGCCAGGGTGCTGACTTCGGCCAGCTCGCTATTGCCAACTCGGCCAGCGAAAACGCCTTGGAAGGCGGTGAAATGGGCTGGCGCAAAGCTGCGCAGTTGCCACCGGACTTCGCCAAGATGCTCAGCAGCATGGCTGTGGGCGACATTACCCAGCCTATCCGTATTCCTAACGGTTTCATCCTGCTGAAGCTGGAAGAGAAGCGTGGCGGTGGCGAGAACGTGCTGCGTGACGAAGTGCATGTGCGCCACATCCTGATCAAGCCGAGTGAAATTCGCAGCGAAGCGGCTACCAAGCAGCTGGCCGAGCGTCTGTACGAGCGCATCCAGAACGGCGAAGACTTCGCCGAACTGGCCAAGAGCTTCTCGGAAGACCCAGGTTCGGCGCTCAACGGCGGCGACCTCAACTGGGTAGACCCGAACAGCCTGGTACCGGAGTTCCGCGAGCAGATGGCCAACGCCCAGCAAGGCGTCGTGACCAAACCGTTCAAGACCCAGTACGGCTGGCATGTCCTGGAAGTGCTGGGCCGCCGCGCTACCGACAGCACTGAACAGGCACGCGAGCAGCAAGCCATGAATGTGTTGCGCAACCGCAAGTACGACGAAGAGCTGCAGACCTGGCTGCGCCAGATCCGCGATGAAGCCTACGTTGAAATCAAACTGCCTGGCGCCGACCAGGCTGCACAGTGAAGCCTCTGCGCTTCGCCGTCACTCCCGGTGAACCAGCCGGCATAGGCCCTGACCTGTGCCTGCTGCTCGCCGCCGAGGCCCAGCCCCACCCCCTGATTGCCATCACCAGCCGTGACCTGCTCGCCGAGCGGGCCGCGCAGCTGGGGCTGGCTGTCAGCCTGCTACCGGTAATGCCGGGCCAATGGCCCGAGCAGCCCGCGCCTGCAGGCAGCCTCTATGTGTGGGACACCCCTTTGGCCGCCAAGGTGGTGCCAGGTCAGCTGAATGGCGCCAACGCGGCATTCGTACTGGAAACACTGACCCGTGCCGGCCAAGCGTGCCTCGACGGGCAATTCGCCGGAATGATCACCGCACCGGTGCACAAAGGCATCATCAACGAAAGCGGTATCCCCTTTTCGGGCCACACCGAATTCCTCGCCGACCTGACGCACACCGCTCAGGTTGTGATGATGCTGGCAACTCGCGGTTTGCGCGTGGCCTTGGTGACCACTCACCTGCCGCTGCGCGATATCGCCGATGCCATTACCGCCGAGCGTGTGGAGCGGGTCACCCGTATCCTGCACGCCGACATGCGTGACAAGTTCGGCATCGCCAACCCACGCATCCTGGTTTGCGGCCTCAACCCGCATGCTGGGGAAGGCGGCCATCTTGGCCGCGAAGAAATCGACATCATCGAGCCAACACTGGCCCGCTTGCGTACCGAAGGCATGGACCTGCGCGGCCCGCTGCCGGCCGATACCCTGTTTACCCCCAAATATCTGGAGCACTGCGACGCGGTGCTGGCGATGTACCATGACCAGGGCCTGCCCGTACTCAAGTACAAAGGCTTTGGTGCTGCCGTCAACGTGACCCTGGGCCTGCCGATCATCCGCACGTCGGTCGACCACGGCACCGCCCTGGACCTGGCCGGCAGCGGCAAGGTCGACACCGGCAGCCTGCGAGTCGCCCTGGAAACCGCCTACCAGATGGCCGAGAACCGACCATGAACGAGCAATACCAACACCGGGCGCGCAAGCGCTTTGGGCAAAATTTCCTGCACGACGCGGGTATCATCGACCGCATTCTGCGGGCCATCAACGCCAAGGCTGGCGAACACCTGCTGGAAATCGGCCCGGGCCAGGGTGCTCTGACCGAAGGCCTGCTCGGCAGTGGCGCGCAGCTGGACGTGGTGGAGCTGGACAAGGACCTGGTACCTATCCTGCAACACAAGTTCGCCGGCCGTGACAACTTCCGCTTGCATCAGGGCGACGCCCTGAAATTCGACTTCAACCAGCTGGGCGTTCCGTCGCGCAGCCTGAAGGTGGTCGGAAACCTGCCCTACAACATCTCCACCCCACTGATCTTTCACTTGCTCAGCCATGCCGGGCTCATCCGCGACATGCACTTCATGTTGCAAAAAGAAGTGGTCGAGCGCATGGCTGCCGGCCCTGGCGGTGGCGATTGGGGCCGCTTGTCGATCATGGTGCAGTACCACTGCCGCGTGGAACACTTGTTCAATGTTGGCCCCGGTGCTTTCAATCCACCGCCGAAGGTGGACTCGGCGATCGTGCGCCTGGTCCCGCACGAAGTGCTGCCACACCCGGCCAAGGATGCGCGCCTACTGGAGCAGGTAGTGCGCGAAGCGTTCAACCAGCGCCGCAAGACCCTGCGCAATACTCTCAAAGGCCTGCTCGACAGTGCAGCCATCGAGGCTGCAGGCGTGGACGGCAGCCTGCGCCCCGAGCAGCTTGACCTGGCAGCATTCGTGCGCCTGGCCGACCAGCTGGCAGCCCAACAAGGCTGACCGCCTGCACCGACGTCTTTGCCAGGCAAGCTCGCAAGGACGTCGGCCCCAGTTATCAAGCCCAGCACCGCTGGCCCTCCCCCCTATCAATGGCCTAGACTGCATTATTGCGTCAGTTCCCCAAGGCCTTTGCATGTCCGACCCTCGCTATCAAATCGACGTCAGCGTCGTGACCCGTTACCTGAAAGATCAATCCGACCCCGAAAGCAGTCGCTTTGCCTTCGCCTACACCATTACCGTGCAGAACAACGGCTCGGTCAAAGCCAAGCTGCTGTCACGGCATTGGCTGATCACCAACGGTGACGGTGAAGTCGAGGAGGTACGCGGCGCCGGTGTCGTTGGCCAGCAGCCGACCATCGAACCCGGCCAGAGCCATACCTACAGCAGTGGCGCAGTGATCAGCACGCGCGTTGGTACCATGCAGGGCAGCTACGAAATGTTCGCCGCGGACGGTAAACGCTTCGAAGCGCCCATCGCGCCCTTCCGCCTAGCCGTTCCTGGGGCGCTGCACTGATGGCCACGTATGCCGTGGGCGACCTGCAAGGTTGCCTGGAGCCGCTCAAGTGCCTGCTTGCACGGGTCGACTTCAATCCGGCGGTAGATCGTCTGTGGCTGGTCGGCGACTTGGTGAACCGCGGGCCCGAGTCGCTCGAAACCCTGCGCTATCTTTATTCGATCCGTCAGTCGCTGGTGTGCGTGCTGGGCAACCATGACCTGCACCTGCTGGCCGCTTGGCGCAATGTCGAGCGCTTGAAGAAAAACGACACCTTGCGCGAGATCATCGAAGCGCCAGATGCCGACCGGCTGTTCGACTGGCTGCGCCAGCAGAAACTGCTGCATTACGACGAGCCGCGGGGTATCGCCTTGGTTCATGCCGGCATACCACCACAGTGGACACTGGGCCAGGCCCTGGAACGGGCCCATGAAGTCGAGCAGGTGCTGCGCGACGACAACCGCCTGCCGCTGTATCTGGATGGCATGTATGGCAACGAGCCCAGCAAGTGGAGCAAGAGCCTGGCCGGCGTGGAGCGGCTGCGGGTGATCACCAATTACCTTACCCGTATGCGCTTCTGCACTGCCGGCGGCAAGCTGGACCTCAAAAGCAAAGAAGGCTTGGCCACTGCGCCCAAAGGCTACAAGCCATGGTTCGCGCACAAAGACCGCCGCTCGCGTCATGTGAAGATCATCTTCGGCCACTGGGCTGCGCTGCAGGGCCAGGTCGACGAGCCTGGCATCATTGCTCTGGACACTGGCTGCGTATGGGGCGGCGCCATGACCCTATACAATGTCGACACTGGGCAATACCACCGCTGCGACTGCACTGAAGACGGCAACGCCCGCCAGTCGGCGCCGCCCACTACACTGAACGATCAATCCCCAAGAGAGCCGTACCCATGAGCGAATTCAAACGCATCCCTCCCGAGCAGGCCCTCGCCTTGCGCGCGCAAGGTGCGGTCGTCGTCGACATTCGCGACCCGCAAGCCTTCGCCGCCGGCCATATCACGGGTGCCCGGCACCTGGATAACCATTCGGTTGCAGACTTCATCCGCAATGCCGACCTCGACGCCCCGACGCTGGTGGTTTGCTACCACGGCAACTCCAGTCAGAGCGCTGCCGCCTATCTGGTCGGCCAGGGCTTCTCCGAGGTCTACAGCGTCGACGGCGGCTTCGAGCTATGGCGTACCACCTACCCCGCCGAAACCGCCCAGGGCGCTGCCGAATAAATTTTTTCATTTTCACTGCAGCCCGCGCCGCACGTGGGCTAGCAGCCCACCTGACGAACGGTCGTACGCAACTTCTCGATCTCGCGCCCTTGACCTTGCGCATAACCAACTATCCTTAAGCGCAGGCCATCCAAAAAAGGGGAGAGCCGGTACACCGGCGTGCGGGTCATCGGTAGCGTTTCAGGGTGTTCTGGGGGGTACACAGCAACCGGCGAACCCGGTTGCATGCCAGCATCAGCTGACTGATCCGGCGTCGTCTCAACGTATCGAGCGAGGTGACGTCATGAGTATTTTTAGCCACTTCCAACAACGTTTCGAGTCCACGCGCCAGGAAGAACTCTCGCTGCAGGAGTACCTCGAGCTGTGCAAAGAGGATCGCAGTGCCTACGCATCGGCGGCCGAACGGCTGTTGCTGGCCATCGGTGAGCCAGAGCTGATCGACACCTCTACCAACTCTAGGCTGTCGCGAATCTTCTCCAATAAGGTGATTCGCCGTTACCCGGCCTTCGCCGACTTCCATGGCATGGAAGAGTGCATCGACCAGATCGTGTCCTACTTCCGCCACGCGGCCCAAGGCCTGGAAGAGAAGAAGCAGATCCTCTATCTGCTGGGCCCGGTAGGCGGCGGTAAGTCGTCGCTGGCCGAAAAACTCAAGCAACTGATGGAAAAGGTGCCCTTCTACGCGATCAAGGGCTCGCCAGTATTCGAATCGCCCCTGGGCCTGTTCAACCCTACCGAAGACGGGGCCATCCTTGAGGAGGAATACGGGATCTCCCGTCGTTACCTCAATACCATCATGTCACCGTGGGCTACCAAACGCCTGCAGGAATTCGGCGGCGACATCACCAAATTCAAGGTGGTCAAGCTATACCCCTCCATCCTCAATCAGATCGCCATCGCCAAGACCGAGCCAGGCGACGAGAACAACCAGGACATCTCCGCGCTGGTGGGCAAGGTGGATATCCGCAAGCTCGAGGAATTCCCGCAGAACGACGCGGACGCCTATAGCTACTCGGGCGCCCTGTGCCGGGCCAACCAGGGCCTTATGGAATTCGTCGAGATGTTCAAGGCACCGATCAAGGTGCTGCACCCGTTGCTGACCGCGACCCAGGAAGGTAACTACAACAGTACCGAAGGCCTTGGGGCGATCCCCTATACCGGGATACTGCTCGCTCACTCGAACGAATCGGAGTGGCACACTTTCCGCAACAACAAGAACAACGAAGCGTTCATCGACCGGATCTACATCGTCAAGGTGCCGTACTGCCTGCGGGTTAGCGACGAGATCAAGATCTACGACAAGCTCTTGATCAACAGCTCGCTTTCCAAGGCCCATTGCGCGCCGGACACCCTCAAGATGCTCGCTCAGTTCACCGTACTGTCGCGGCTCAAGGAGCCTGAGAACTCCAACATCTACTCGAAAATGCGGGTATACGACGGCGAGAATCTCAAGGACACCGACCCTAAAGCCAAGTCGATCCAGGAGTACCGTGACGCAGCAGGCGTCGATGAAGGCATGAACGGTCTGTCTACCCGCTTCGCCTTCAAGATCCTCTCCAAAGTGTTCAACTTCGACCCACACGAAGTTGCGGCCAACCCTGTTCACCTGCTGTATGTGCTGGAGCAGCAGATCGAGCAGGAACAGTTCCCGGCCGAGGTGCGTGAGCGCTACCTGCGCTACCTGAAGGAATACCTGGCACCGCGCTACATCGAGTTCATCGGCAAGGAAATCCAGACCGCTTATTTGGAATCCTACAGCGAATACGGGCAGAACATCTTCGATCGCTATGTGCTGTATGCCGACTTCTGGATTCAGGACCAGGAATACCGCGACCCGGAAACCGGCGAAATTCTCAACCGCATTGCCCTGAACGAAGAGCTGGAAAAGATCGAAAAACCCGCAGGTATCAGCAATCCGAAGGACTTCCGCAACGAAATCGTCAACTTCGTGCTGCGTGCCCGCGCCAATAACAATGGCAAGAACCCCAGCTGGCTCAGCTACGAGAAGCTGCGGGTGGTGATCGAGAAGAAAATGTTCTCCAACACCGAAGACCTGCTGCCGGTCATCAGCTTCAATGCCAAGGCCAGCAAGGAGGACCAACAGAAACACAACGACTTCGTCACGCGGATGGTGGAGCGTGGCTACACCGACAAGCAGGTGCGCCTGCTGTCGGAATGGTACCTGCGGGTCAGAAAATCGCAATAAAGCGGCAAGCTACAAGCCGCATGCAGCAAGCTAACCAGCGCCGAGCGCAAGCCCGGCGCTCTAGCTTGCAGCAGCGGTGGCTGCACTTTACTGCAGCCTGAAGCTTGTGGCTTGCAGCTGCTCCCAGCTACCGGAGGGACCATGAGCTACGTTATCGACCGACGCCTGAACGGCAAGAACAAGAGTACGGTCAACCGCCAGCGCTTCCTGCGGCGGTACCGTGAACACATCAAGAAGGCCGTTGAAGAGGCCGTAAGCCGCCGTTCCATCATGGACATGGAGCACGGTGAGCAGATCAGCATTCCTGGACGCGACATCGATGAACCGGTGCTGCACCACGGCCGTGGTGGCAAGCAGACCATCGTCCATCCAGGCAATAAGGAATTCACCGCTGGCGAACATATTCCGAGGCCCCAAGGCGGTGGGGGTGGTGGCGGCCGCGGCAAGGCCGGCAATTCCGGCGAGGGCATGGATGACTTCGTTTTCCAGATTACTCAGGAAGAATTCCTCGAATTCATGTTCGAGGACTTAGAACTGCCCAACCTGGTCAAACGCCACTTGACCGGTGCCGACACCTACAAGACCGTGCGTGCCGGTATCGCTAACGAAGGCAATCCTTCGCGTATCAACATCGTGCGCACCCTGCGCTCGGCACATGCCCGACGTATCGCCCTGACAGGCAGCAGCCGTGGGTTGCTGCGAGAAGCACAGAAGGAGCTAGACCGGCTAAAAGTCGAGGAACCCGACAATTTCACCGACATCCAGGAAGTCGAACAGGAGATCGAACGGCTCAAGGCACGCATCAATCGCCTGCCCTTCCTCGATACGTTCGACCTCAAGTACAACCTGCTGGTCAAACAGCCCAACCCCAGCTCCAAGGCGGTAATGTTCTGCCTGATGGACGTATCTGGTTCGATGACCCAGGCCACCAAAGACATTGCCAAGCGCTTTTTCATCCTGCTGTATCTGTTCCTGAAGCGAAACTATGACCGCATCGAAGTAGTGTTCATTCGCCATCACACAAGCGCGCGTGAAGTCGACGAGGAAGAATTTTTCTACTCCCGCGAAACCGGCGGCACCATCGTTTCCAGTGCGCTGAAAATGATGCAGGAGATCATGGCCGAACGGTACCCAGCCGCCGACTGGAACATCTACGCCGCTCAGGCCTCCGACGGCGACAACTGGAACGACGACTCGCCGATCTGTCGTGAAATCCTGACCAAGCAGATCATGCCGCATGTGCAGTACTACACTTACGTCGAGATCACCCCGCGTGAGCACCAGGCGCTGTGGTACGAGTACGAGCGAATCGGTGAGGCCTTCCCAGACACCTTCGCCCAGCAGCAGTTGGTATCGGCCGGTGATATCTATCCGGTCTTCCGTGAACTCTTTCAGCGCAGGTTAGCCACATGACCGCCAGAGCACAGAGACGCCAACCCATTTCCACCGGGTCCGAATGGACGTTCGAGCTGATCCAGACCTACGACCGGGAAATCAGCCGGCTGGCCGCTAGATACGCCCTGGACACCTATCCCAACCAAATCGAGGTCATCACCGCAGAGCAGATGATGGATGCCTATGCTTCCGTCGGCATGCCTCTGGGTTATCACCATTGGTCCTACGGCAAGCAATTCCTCAGTACAGAAAAGTCCTATAGCCGCGGGCAAATGGGCCTGGCGTACGAGATCGTGATCAATTCCGACCCGTGCATCGCGTACTTGATGGAAGAAAACACCATGTGCATGCAGGCACTGGTAATCGCCCACGCCTGCTATGGGCACAACAGCTTCTTCAAAGGCAACTACCTGTTCCGCACCTGGACGGATGCCACATCGATCATCGACTACCTGGTGTTCGCCAAGCAGTACATCGCCCAATGCGAAGAGCGTCACGGCATCGATGCTGTGGAAGACCTCATCGACTCCTGCCACGCGCTAATGAACTATGGCGTGGACCGCTATAAACGCCCCTATCCCATCTCTGCCGAAGAGGAGCGCCGGCGCCAGAAAGACCGTGAAGAACACCTGCAGCGGCAGATC
Organism: Pseudomonas sp. KCJK9000; assembly: GCF_046230725.1. Taxonomy (NCBI): domain Bacteria; kingdom Pseudomonadati; phylum Pseudomonadota; class Gammaproteobacteria; order Pseudomonadales; family Pseudomonadaceae; genus Pseudomonas; species Pseudomonas sp. KCJK9000. Next base: position 42,609 of record NZ_JBJJLN010000022.1, read on the forward strand.
AACGATCTGTGGCGTACGATCCCCAAAAGTGCGGAAAAGGGCGGCGAGCGCGACGATGCGCGCTTCCCCTCCGAGCCCCAGGAAAACATTCTCTATTTCATCGAGAAGAACGCCCCACTGCTCGAACCTTGGCAGCGCGAAGTGGTGCGCATCGTGCGCAAGATCGCTCAGTACTTCTACCCCCAGCGCCAGACGCAAGTCATGAACGAAGGCTGGGCAACCTTCTGGCATTACACGCTGATGAACGACCTGTATGACGAAGGCCTCATCACCGAAGGCTTCATGATGGAGTTTCTGCAGTCGCATACCAGTGTAGTGTTCCAGCCTGGCTTCGACAGCCCGTACTACAGTGGCATCAACCCCTATGCGCTGGGCTTTGCCATGTACACTGACATTCGCCGCATGTGCGAAAACCCCACCGATGAGGATCGCCACTGGTTCCCCGACATTGCCGGCAGTGACTGGCTTTCAACCCTGAAGTTCGCCATGAGTAGTTTCAAGGACGAGAGCTTCATCCTGCAGTACCTGTCACCCAAGGTGATGCGCGATTTGAAGCTGTTCAGCATCCTCGACGACGATCAGCGTGATGACCTACTGGTGCCTGCCATCCATGACGAAGCAGGCTACCGCATCATCCGTGAGCAGTTGGCCGCCCAATACAACCTTGGCAACCGCGAACCCAACGTGCAGATCTGGAGCATCGACCGTCGTGGCGACCGCTCGCTGACGCTGCGTCACCAGCAGCACAACCGTAAACCTCTGGGTGACTCGACCGAGGAAGTGCTCAAGCATCTGCACCGGCTGTGGGGCTTTGATATCCACCTGGAGACAGTCCAGGGTGACAAAGTGATCAAGACTCACCACATGCCGCCGCGAGGTGAGCACGCCGATAGCGGTGACTATGGGCGTATGGACCTTGCCGTGGTTCACCACCTCTGATGCACCGCCATAACTGCCAACGGGGTATCCTGTTGGCAGTTATGGAGGTTGCACATGCACATCTACAAAGTCGGCGGCGCAGTACGCGACCGCTTGCTCGGGCGCCCGGTCAGCGATATCGACTGGCTGGTGGTGGGCGCTACGGCAGAAGAAATGCACGCCAAGGGCTATCGCCCGGTGGGTGCTGACTTCCCGGTTTTCCTGCATCCAACCACGGGAGAGGAATACGCACTGGCACGCACCGAACGCAAAAGCGGGCGCGGCTATGGCGGGTTCACCTTTCACGCAAGCCCTGACGTAACACTGGAACAAGACCTGATCCGCCGCGACCTGACCATCAACGCGATGGCCGAGGACGAGCACGGCACAGTCTACGACCCTTATCACGGCCAGGCAGACCTTGAGCAACGCATCTTGCGGCACGTTTCTGCTGCGTTCGCCGAAGACCCCTTGCGCGTGCTTCGGGTTGCCCGCTTTGCCGCACGCTACGCGCCCTTGGGTTTTCAAGTTGCCGATGAGACATTGGCGCTGATGCGCCAGATCGCCGAGTCGGGCGAGTTGCAGGCGCTGACAGCCGAGCGCAGCTGGAAAGAAATAGAGCGGGCGCTGATGGAAAGCCAGCCTCAAGTCTTCATTCAGGTATTACGCAGTTGCGGGGCCCTGAGGGAGCTGATGCCCGAGCTTGAGCATGGCGCGGATACAACAATGGCGCTGCAGCGGGCGGCTCAGCACCAGCAGCCACTGGCGGTGCGATGGGCCTGCTTGCTGCGAGCCCTGGAGCCGGCTGCCATCAAAGCGCTCAATCAACGCTTCAAGGTGCCGCGCGAGTGTCAGGAACTGGCTCTGCTGGTGGCTGAATGGGCACCATTGGCCGACGAGGCATTGCAACTAGCGCCGGCAAAACTGCTGGAAATGCTGCAGAAATTCGACGTCTATCGGCGGCCGCAGCGGTTCGAGGATTTTCTTGCAGCGTGCCAGATGGCCGTATCGGTAGGTTATCCACAGGCTGCTTACTTACGCGGGGCAGCGACGGCAGCCCGGGCGGTTGATGCACAGGCCCTGATGCGATCGGGGCTAACCGGCCAAGGCTTGGGCGAGGCGCTCAAGGATGCACGGCTTAAAGCGCTAGAGGCCTACAAAGGCGACTGAACCTGCCGGCCTCTTCGCTGCTAAAGGCGCGAAGAGGCCGGCACTGCTCACAATGCAGTCAGCTGCAACCCACGCCACTCGAAGGCGACAGGCGCCAGCACTTGGTCGATCTGCGCCTCCTGCCATAACTGCGACATGCACTTCCCTGCCCCAGGGTGCACCAAGTCTGGTGCCAACAGCGACAATGGCCACAGCACAAAAGCATTTTTCAGAATCTCCGCCCTGGGCAGCACCAGCCCGTCGAATGTGCCGTGCAGGTCGTCGTACATGAGCACATCGATATCCAGGGGCAAGCCCTTGCGCTCTGGCGCATAGCGGCCGTTGTCCGCCTCGATGAACTTGAGCCGGCGGTCCAGCTCCAGCAGCGGCAGATCGGTCTTGCCGGTGACGACGAAGTTGATGAACGGCCCACTCTTGATGCCTACCGCCTGGCTCTCGAAGGCTGGTGAACAACGCAGATCACTGAGAATGGCGGCCAATGCATCGAGCCCCGCGCACAAGTGCTGGTAGCGATTGATGTTGCTGCCAAGGCCCAGGTAAACCGTGCTCAGAGACATCCGCGCTCGATCTCCACGCCAACACCGCCGCGGGCCGCTGGAACGGCACCCGGCTTGGTCAGCTTCAGTCGCACCCAGGGAATGTTGAATTCTTCCATCAGCGTCGCCACCAGCCGTTCGGCGAAGGTTTCCACAAGCTCGAAGCGCGCCTGCTCGGCGAACGCCTGCACACGCGTCGAAACACTGGCGTAGTCCAGCGCCAGGTTCAGGTCATCACCGGCTGCCGCAGGGCGGTTGTCCCAGGCGAAACTAAGGTCCAGGCGCAGGCACTGGCGGATATCCCGTTCCCAGTCATAGGCACCAATGACGGTATCGACTTCCAGGCCTTCGATGAACACTCTGTCCAAGCACTTCTCTCCACAGCACGACAAGGGCGACGGGCGCCGTTAGAATCAGGGCGTCCTCGCCCGGAATAGTTAGCATGTTTTGGTTACTGGCGCTGCTCGCCTACCTGCTTGGCTCGCTGTCCTTCGCCATCCTCCTAAGCCGCCTTTCAGGCAGCCCGGACCCGCGTTCCAGCGGATCGGGCAATGCTGGCGCCACCAACATGCTACGCCTGGCGGGCCGTAAAATGGCGATCCTGACCCTGCTGGGCGACCTGTGCAAGGGCTTGTTACCGGTTCTGCTCGCCCGCGCTGCCGGCCTTGGCCTGCAGGAGCAGGCATGGGTCGGCGTTTGCGCAGTGCTCGGTCACCTGTTCCCACTGTATTTTCGGTTTCGCGGAGGTAAAGGTGTCGCCACCGCGGCCGGCATGCTCACGGCACTGTATTTTCCAGCGGCGTTACTTGCCGTCGGCGCTTGGCTTCTAACCTTCTACCTCACCCGCACAAGCTCCCTTGCGGCTCTGGTTGCTACCCCGCTGACCCTGCCACTGCTAGCTTGGCGCGAACCAGAGGCACTCCTGCCGATCGCCGTTCTGACAGTGATGATCGTCTGGCGCCACCGCAGCAATTTGCGCGACTTGTTTGCCGGGCGCGAAAGGCATTTCTGACGCCCCCGTAGGCATTCACAAAGGTGGCAACTGCTCCATCGGCCAGCGCGCTTGCACGCTGATCGCCAGGTCCTGCTGCTGGCCGGCGAGCAGGCGCTGACAACCGGCGTAGGCAATCATCGCGCCGTTATCGGTACAGAACTGCGGGCGCGCGTAGTACACATTGCCCTTCAGACCTGCCAGCATCTCTTCCAGCGAGGCACGCAATGCTTTGTTGGCACTCACACCGCCTGCGATCACCAGGCGCTTGAGGCCAGTTTGCTTGAGTGCGCGCTTGCACTTGATGGTCAGAGTCTCCACCACCGCCTGCTGGAATGCCAGGGATACGTCGCAACGGGTTTGCTCGCTGTCGTCACCAGCGCTCTTGCACTGCTGCCAAGTATTCAGAGCGAAGGTCTTGAGGCCGCTGAAGCTGAACTCAAGGCCCGGTCGGTCGGTCATTGGCCGCGGGAACACAAAGCGCCCCGGCACACCCTGCTGTGCCAGGCGCGCGATCTCCGGGCCGCCTGGGTAGTTGAGGCCGATCAGCTTGGCGGTCTTGTCGAAGGCTTCACCAGCAGCATCGTCCAGGCTCTCGCCCAACAAGGCGTACTGGCCGATGCCATCTACCCGCACCAACTGGGTATGGCCCCCGGAAACCAGCAAAGCGACGAACGGAAACTGGGGCGGGTTCTGCTCCAGCATCGGTGCCAGTAAATGGCCTTCCATATGATGCACGCCAATCGCCGGGATATCCCAGGCGAAGGCCAGGGCCTGGGCGCACGATGCACCGACCAGCAGCGCGCCGACCAGGCCAGGGCCTGCGGTGTAGGCGATCGCGTCGATATCTGTTGCAACGCAACCGGCCTCCTCCAGCACCTGGCGGATGAGCGGTAGCATGCGTTTGACATGGTCACGCGAAGCAAGCTCGGGTACCACGCCACCAAATACGCGGTGCAGGTCGATCTGACTGAACAGCGCGTCGGCTAACAAACCGCGCTCGCTGTCGTATAATGCGACGCCGGTTTCGTCGCAGGATGTTTCTAATCCCAGTACTAGCATGGGCTCGTCCCTTGTAGGGGCTGAATTCGAAGCCGCGCATGATAGTCCCCGTGCCGGGTGCCGACCAGCGGTTTTCGATCAGAGGCTTTGCATTCCGGCGTACTAAGGGTTAACATCCGCAACCCTTGAAAACCGACGTTCTCCAGCACACCTTTGTTTTGCCAGGAGCACGTCTACCCCGGTAATGAATTAAGGTAGCCCTGGATGCCAGCCGTCAAAGTTAAAGAGAACGAACCCTTCGACGTAGCTCTGCGTCGTTTCAAGCGCTCCTGCGAAAAAGCCGGTGTACTGGCTGAAGTTCGTAGCCGCGAGTTTTACGAGAAGCCGACCGCCGAGCGTAAGCGCAAAGCAGCTGCTGCTGTTAAGCGTCACGCCAAGAAAGTTCAGCGCGAACAGCGCCGCGCCGTTCGTCTGTACTAATACAGGCGTTCTACGCTAGAGCTTCTGCCTTGCCCGGCTCACCGCCGGGCTGATGGCAGCGGTTTGCTTGGCCTTGAGCAGCTAGCTCGAGGAGCCTGCCGCAACACGCAGCGGGCAAAAGGTTTCAAAGCGTCAGAGCTGGCTTCGGCCAGGCGTGCACGTCCTGACTGACGAGCCCTCGGCAACCTGGGCTGGCGACGAGCACACACCCCCTCGTACTTCTCCTAGCATCGCTCGCCCCCGTTAGCGTTTAGACTTGCCAGTTCCAGATGACGAGACTGCCATGGCCGGGCTGATTCCCCAGAGCTTCATCGACGACCTGATCAACCGCCTCGACATCGTCGACGTGGTGAGTTCACGCGTTCAGCTGAAAAAAACCGGCAAGAACTACTCTGCCTGCTGCCCGTTCCACAAGGAAAAAACCCCATCCTTCACGGTCAGCCCCGACAAGCAGTTCTATTACTGTTTCGGCTGCGGGGCTGGTGGCAACGCCCTTGGCTTCGTCATGGACCACGACAACCTGGACTTCCCCCAGGCCGTCGAGGAACTGGCCCGTGCTGCTGGCATGGAAGTACCCAGGGAGCAAGGCCGTCGCGACAACAAACCGCGCCAGCCAACCGACTCGCCGCTGTACCCGCTGCTGGATGCAGCCTCGGAGTTCTACCGCCAGGCCCTGCGCAGCCACCCTAGCCGCAAGGCAGCAGTGGATTACCTCAAAGGCCGCGGGCTGTCTGGTGAAATCGCCAGGGACTTCGGCCTGGGCTTCGCACCACCGGGCTGGGACAACCTGCTCAAGCACCTGGGCGCCGATAGCCTGCAGCAAAAAGTCATGATCGACGCCGGCCTGCTGATCGAGAACGCCGAAAGCGGCAAACGCTACGACCGCTTCCGCGACCGGGTAATGTTCCCCATTCGTGACAGTCGCGGGCGCATCATCGCCTTTGGGGGCCGGGTATTGGGTGACGACAAGCCCAAGTACCTCAACTCACCGGAAACCCCGGTATTCCACAAAGGCCAGGAACTGTACGGGCTGTATGAGGCTCGCAAACACAACCGCAACCTCGACGAAATCATCGTCGTCGAAGGCTACATGGACGTCATCGCACTGGCCCAGCAAGGCCTGCGCAATGCTGTCGCCACCCTGGGCACCGCCACTAGCGAAGAACACCTCAAGCGCCTGTTCCGAGTAGTACCCAGCGTGCTGTTCTGCTTCGATGGCGACCAGGCCGGGCGCAAGGCCGCTTGGCGCGCACTGGAGTCCACCCTTTCTGCCCTGCAGGACGGGCGCCGAGCGCGATTTCTGTTCCTGCCCGAAGGCGAAGACCCAGACAGCCTGGTGCGCGCCGAAGGCACCGATGCATTCATGGCGCGGATCAACCAGCACGCACAACCACTGGCGGATTACTTTTTCGAGCAACTGAGCAACGAGGCCGACCCACGTTCGCTGGAAGGCAAGGCACACATGGCCACCTTGGCTGCACCGCTGATCGAAAAGATCCCCGGAGCCAACCTGCGCCAGCTCATGCGCAACCGCCTCAAAGAAATCACCGGCCTCGACCCGCAGCAGGTCGAGCAACTGGCACAGCATGCCCCAGCGGCCAGCCCGGTGCCCGATTACGACCCAGGCTATGACTACGATGCCATGGCCAGCTACACACCCGACTACGGCGACATGCCACTGCCCGACTACGCTGCCGTTCATCAGGAACCGGAGTGGAAGCCAAACAAAGGCGGGGGCAAAAAGCCTTGGAGCGATAAGCCCTGGGACAAGAACCGCAAAGGCGGCAAGCCCTGGCAACGGCGCGACGAAGCCCCGCCACGGGTACCGGCGCCAGTCGAACCGCCGACCCTGGCGGCCCTTCGCACCTTGCTGCACCACCCGCTGCTGGCCGGCAAGGTCGAGGACGCCAGCCATTTCGCCGACGAAGAACATTTGTACAGCCAGCTATTGGTAGCGTTGATCGAAGCTGCTCAGAAAAATCCTGGGCTAAGCTCAATGCAGCTGATCGCACGCTGGCACGGCACAGAACAAGGCCGCCTGCTGCGCGCGCTGGCAGAAAAGGAATGGTTGATCGTGGCTGACAACCTTGAACAACAGTTTTTCGACACCATAACTAGCTTGTCCGCCCGCCAACGCGAGCGCAGCCTGGAACAACTGCTCAGGAAATCACGTCAAAGCGAATTGACCAGCGAGGAAAAATCCCAGCTTCTCGCCTTGCTGAGCCGGAATGTTCCCGCACAAACGCCGACCTCATCTGGCGCGTGAGGCCCATGCTCGGGTATAATCCTCGGCTTGTTTTTTGCCCGCCAAGACCTTCAGTGGATAGGGTGTTATGTCCGGAAAAGCGCAACAGCAGTCTCGTATCAAAGAGTTGATCACCCGCGGTCGTGAGCAGGGCTACCTGACTTACGCGGAGGTCAACGACCACCTGCCTGAGGATATTTCAGATCCTGAACAGGTGGAAGACATCATCCGCATGATCAACGACATGGGGATCAACGTATTCGAGAGTGCTCCGGATGCGGATGCCCTTCTGTTGGCGGAAGCCGACACCGACGAAGCAGCGGCCGAAGAAGCCGCTGCTGCGTTGGCGGCAGTTGAAACCGATATCGGCCGCACGACCGACCCTGTGCGCATGTACATGCGTGAAATGGGTACTGTCGAGCTGCTGACCCGCGAAGGCGAAATCGAAATCGCCAAGCGGATCGAGGAAGGCATCCGTGAAGTCATGGGCGCCATCGCTCATTTCCCGGGCACTGTCGACTACATCCTCGGCGAATACGACCGCGTCACCGCCGAAGGTGGCCGTCTGTCAGACGTTCTCAGCGGTTATATCGACCCTGATGACAACATCGCCGCGCCGACCGACGAGGTGCCAGTCCCTGGTGCCAAGGCGCCTGCCGCCAAGGAAGAATCGGAAGACGAAGAGGAAGAAAGTGACGGCGACGACGAGGAAGAGACCGAAAGCGGTCCTGACCCTGTCATCGCGGCCCAGCGCTTCGGCGCCGTTGCCGACCAGCTTCAGGTCACGTCCAAGGTCCTGAAAAAGCACGACCGTAGCGCCAAGGAAAGCATCGAAGCGCTGCAGGCCCTTGCTGACCTGTTCATGCCGATCAAGCTCGTGCCTAAGCAGTTCGACGTTCTGGTCGAGCGTGTGCGCGATGCCTTGAGCCGTCTGCGTCAGCAGGAGCGCGCGATCATGCAGCTGTGTGTGCGTGACGCCCGTATGCCGCGTGCCGACTTCCTGCGCCTGTTCCCAGGCAACGAAACCGACCAGACCTGGTCCGGTGACCTGGCCAAACGCAGCACCAAATGGGCTGCCGCCCTGGGTGAAAAGGACGCCGCGATCGTCGCCTGCCAGCAGAAGCTGATCGACCTTGAGAACGAAACCGGTCTGACCGTTGCCGAAATCAAGGAAATCAACCGTCGCATGTCCATCGGTGAGGCCAAGGCCCGCCGCGCCAAGAAGGAAATGGTCGAGGCGAACCTGCGTCTGGTGATCTCCATCGCCAAGAAGTACACCAACCGTGGCTTGCAGTTCCTGGACCTGATTCAGGAAGGCAACATCGGCCTGATGAAGGCGGTGGACAAGTTCGAATACCGTCGCGGCTACAAGTTCTCGACCTACGCCACGTGGTGGATCCGCCAGGCAATCACCCGCTCGATCGCCGACCAGGCGCGCACCATCCGTATTCCGGTGCACATGATCGAGACGATCAACAAGCTCAACCGTATTTCCCGCCAGATGTTGCAGGAAATGGGCCGTGAACCGACCCCGGAAGAGCTTGGTGAGCGCATGGAAATGCCTGAGGACAAGATCCGTAAGGTATTGAAGATCGCCAAAGAGCCGATCTCCATGGAAACCCCGATCGGTGATGACGAAGATTCGCACCTGGGCGACTTCATCGAGGACTCGACCATGCAGTCCCCAATCGACGTAGCCACGGTCGAAAGCCTCAAGGAAGCGACCCGTGACGTGCTCTCGGGGCTGACTGCACGGGAAGCCAAGGTGCTGCGCATGCGTTTCGGTATCGACATGAACACTGACCACACCCTCGAAGAGGTGGGCAAGCAGTTCGACGTGACCCGTGAACGGATCCGTCAGATCGAAGCGAAGGCGTTGCGTAAGTTGCGCCACCCGACTCGCAGCGAGCACTTGCGCTCCTTCCTCGACGAGTGATGACGAACCCCGGCCCAGGCCGGGGTTTTTCTTATCCGACAAATAGTTGTGTTCAGTTGCTCGGCAGGCGTAATGCCCGGCTACACTCGACTTCAGACCACCTGAATGCGAGGCCCCTATGCTGCCGATGCCGGCCATTCTGTTGTCGTTCCTGATGCTGTGGAACACAGCGGCCGGCGCCCTGACCCTGACAGACGATGAAAAAACCTGGCTCACTGCCCACCCGCAGTTGAGGCTGGGCGTCGACGCCTCTTGGCCACCGTTCGAATTTCGTGACCAGGAGGGCCGGTACCAGGGATTGGCCGCCGACTACATCGCTTTGATCCAGGACCGTCTTGGGGTATCACTCAAACCGGTCGAACCCAGTAGCTGGACCGAGGTGCTGCAGCAGGCACGCGATGGCCGGATCGATCTATTGCCGGGGATCATGTCAACGCCCGAACGCCAGGGTTACCTGGCTTTCACCCGCCCCTACCTCGACTTCCCCATCGTCATCCTGGCCCACGAGAAAGGCCCGCAGCCACGCACGCTCAAGGACTTGTACGGGCTGAAGGTGGCTGTTGTGGAGAACTACGCCCCTCACGAACTGCTGCGTACCCATCACCCTGACCTTAACTTGGTGGCCTTGCCCAATGTGAGTTCTGCTCTGCAGGCCTTGGCCACCGATGCGGTCGACGCCGTGGTCGGCGATCTCGCCTCGAGCATCTGGAGCCTGCGCCAACTCAAGCTGGAAGGGCTGTATGTCAGCGGCGACACGCCTTATCGTTACCAGCTGGCAATGGCCGCCCCACGCGACCAGCAGGCACTGATTGGCATCCTCGACAAAGTGATAGCCGACATGTCCAGCGATGAGGTCAGTGAGATCCAGCAACGCTGGGTGGGCAATGTTGTGGACCAACGCAGCTTCTGGCAGGACACGCTGCTCTATGGCCTGCCCGCCGTGTTGCTGCTGATTGCCATTCTGGCGGCGGTCATTCGCATCAATCGCCGCCTCAGCTCGGAAATTTCCCGGCGCATAGCACTGGAGCAGGAGCTGCGCAGCAGCGAATACCATTACCGCGGCCTGATCGAGAGCCTGTCGGCCATCGCCTGGGAAGCCGACGCCAACGACTTCACTTACAGCTATGTTTCACCCCACGCCGAAGATCTGCTGGGCTACCCGCTGCATGACTGGCTCAAGCCTGGCTTCTGGCGCAGCATTCTGCACCCTGACGATGCACTCTGGGCCCAGGCCTTGTGCGAAAGCGAAACTGCCGCCGGGCGGGACCATAGCCTTGATTACCGGGTTATGCGCGCCGATGGCCAGCCGCTATGGGTGCGCAACATCGTCAGCATGATCGAGCACGGCCCCCGCCCGCTCATGCGTGGCCTGATGATCGACATCAGTGAAACCAAACGTACCGAAGATGCTTTGCGGCTGTCGCAACAGAAGTTCGCCTCGGTGTTCGAGCAATGCCCGGACATCCTGTTGATCGCACGGCACAGCGACGGCGTGCTGCTGGAAGTCAATGAAGCCTTCGAGGAGCAAATTGGCTTAAGCCCGGGTCAGGTGATCGGCCGCACCGCCACCGAGCTCAATTTGTGGGCAAACGAAGGTATGGGCCCGAAGCTGCTGGAGCGCCTGCATCAAGGTGGCATCCGCAATGTGGAAATGACCTTCCGGCGCAACGACGGCGAGTTGTTCACGGGGCTTACCTCAGCCGAAACCTTCGAGCTGGACGGCAGCCTGGCGCTGGTGGTGGCAGTGCGCGATATCAGCCAGCTCAAACAAACCCAGCAACAACTGCAAACCTCCGAAGAGAAGTTCGCCAAGGCCTTCCACGCCTCGCCGGACGGGCTGCTGCTATCGCGTCAAAGCGATGGCTTGCTGCTGGAAGTCAACGAAGGTTTTTGCCGCCTGACCGGTTACGAGTTCAACACACCGATCGACCAGACCTCGTTCGATCTCGGGATCTGGGTCGACCTCAATGAGCGCAAGCGTTTGATCGGCCAGCTGGGCCGAGATGGCTTCGTGCGTGATTTCAGTTGCCACATCCGTCGCAGCGATGGGCAAATCCGCCTTTGCGAGCTATCGGCAAGGCCGCTGCCAATCGGTGGTGTGGACTGCATGCTGACTATCGCCCGTGACATCACCGAGCGCCACCTGATGCAGGAAAAACTGCAGCTGGCTGCGACCGTGTTCGAAAACACCGCCGAAGGCGTATTGATCACCGACACCGACCAACGCATCAGCGCGGTCAACCGCGCTTTTAGCGAAATCACCGGCTACAGCGAGATCGAAGCCCTTGGCCAGACCCCGCGTCTGCTTGCCTCAGGCCAGCATGACAGCGCGTTCTATATCGCCATGTGGCACCAGCTCACCGCTGAAGGCCACTGGCAAGGCGAGATCTACAACAAGCGCAAGAATGGCGAGCTGTACCCCAGCTGGCTGACGATCAGCGCCGTACGCAACAGTGAGCATGTCATCACACACTTCGTCGCGGTATTTGCCGACATTTCCAGCATCAAGCACGCCCAGGCCAAGCTCGACTACCAGGCCCACCACGACCCGCTCACCGGCCTGCCCAACCGCGCGCTGTTCGAAAACCGCCTGCAAGCTGCGTTGACCTGCGCACAAGTGTCCAACCGCCAGGGCGCAGTGCTGTTCTTGGACCTTGACCGTTTCAAACACATCAACGACAGCCTCGGCCACCCAGTCGGCGATCTATTGCTAAAAGGCATCGCGCAACGCCTCAAGGAGCAGGTGCGCGACGTCGACACCGTGGCCCGCCTGGGTGGCGACGAGTTCATCATCCTGCTGCCGGGGCTTCACAAACCCACCGATGCCCAGGCTATCGCCAACAAATTGCTAGCGTGCTTCGTCGCCCCGTTCCAGGCGGGCGAGCACGAGTTTTTCACCAGCGCCAGTATCGGCACCAGCCTCTATCCACAGGACGGCACCGACGTCGCGACCTTGATCCGCAACGCCGACGCCGCCATGTATCGCTCCAAAGCCAAAGGCCGCAACCGTGTGGAAGCCTACACCTGCGACCTGACCGTGCAGGCCAGCGAACGCATCGCCATGGAGCATGAACTGCGCCGCGCCATCGAGCGTAACGAGATGAGCCTGAGCTTCCAGCCCAAGCTGAGCCTCAAGACCCAGACGCTGGTTGGCGCCGAAGCGTTGATCCGCTGGAGCCACCCGACCTTTGGCGAAGTACCGCCTGAGCACTTCATTCACTTGGCCGAAGAGAACGGGACCATCTTGCAGCTAGGGGATTGGGTGCTGGAGCAGGCGTGCCAGCAGATGCACAGTTGGAAGAAGACCTACAGGGCCTTTGGCCCGCTGTCGATCAACCTCGCGGGGGCACAACTACGCCAACCCAACCTTGCCAAACGTATCGAGCACCTGCTCAAGGTCTATCAACTGACGGCAGGCGACCTGCAGCTGGAAATCACCGAAAACTTCATCATGAGCCAGGCCGAAGAAGCCCTGGCCGTGCTGCATCAACTCAAGCAACTGGGCGTACAGCTGGCGATCGATGACTTCGGCACCGGCTATTCATCGCTCAGCTACCTCAAGCGCCTGCCGCTGGACATCCTGAAAATCGACAAATCGTTCATCCGTGGCTTGCCGGATGACCCCCACGACGCCGCAATCGCCCGCGCCATCATCGCCCTGGGGCGCAGCATGCAGCTGACGATCATCGCCGAAGGGGTAGAGAACCAGGCACAGCAGCGTTTCCTTGCCGCTGAAGGCTGCGAGCAGATTCAGGGATACATCGTCAGCCTGCCATTGCCACCTGATGAATTCGCGGCGAGCTTTCTTCGTATAGCACTAAGCGATCTTTCGGATGGCACGGTATCGAAACCCTCGTTATAATCCCGGCACTTACTGAGGGCCTATAGCTCAGTTGGTTAGAGCAGAGGACTCATAATCCTTTGGTCCACGGTTCGAGTCCGTGTGGGCCCACCAAATAAAAAAAGCCGCGCTCTGCGCGGCTTTTTGGTTTCTCAGAGGCCAGCACCCGAACAGCCCAAGGTTCAAACCAGCTCTTGGCACCCTCGCCGCGTAATCTGAATTTTCCGATAACCTACCTTTGGAATGCTCTCCAGCGCTTCAAGGCATGCATCCGGATCGTCCATGGGAAGCGCCTTCAGTTGCTCGATGTCACGCTCCCACCACTGCGACGCCAGCAGGCGCTCGATCACTTCAGGGGGGAATCGGTAGCGGATGACCTTGGCTGGCACGCCAGCAACCACCGCGTAGGGCGGTACGTCCTTGGTGACCAGCGAGCGGGTTGCGATGACGGCACCTGTGCCGACCGTCACACCTTCCATGACCATGGCAGCATGGCCAATCCACACGTCATGGCCGATCGTTGCAAGGTCAAAGCGTGCGGTGTACTCAAGGCCAGTGTCCGTGTACTGAAACGGATGGGTGCTTAGCCAGTTCAACGGGTGTGTATGCTTTTCCTGGCCCAGGACAACACCGGTACTGATCGAACAGAAGCGGCCAATGGAGCCCACCACCTGCAACAGGCATTCGCTGCGGATGTAGGTGTTCGCCCCTACGCTAAGCTCGCGGGTATCGATAGCGACTTCCCCGATTCGCACCCCTTCCTCGATATTGAGGGTGGACTTGCTACTGAGCTCTGAGACAGCGGTGCTGAACTTCAACCCGCGACGGCGAATCCAGCGCTTCCAATACCAATCCGTGACCCGCATCACTGCTCCTGAATGTTCAGCATTCAGCCAGACGGTGGCCGAATGTCTGTCATGAAAACCATCGGGCATGGATTCTAACCCGCCCAGCATCACAAAGGGCGCCGCCGTACCCGCAGACACCGCGCCATGTAAAAGGAGTGAACGAACGCGCTTCGCTGCCTGACTGGCAACGCAAGCTGGGCTTGCCCTGCTGCTATAGCGCTGGATAGGCTAGCGAACCCACCGTAGAGACCCTGCCATGTCGGACGCCCGCCCCATCATTCTCGACGAAATCGACCGCCAGTTGCTCGCCCTGCTGCAGATCAACGCTCGCGAAAGCGTCGCTACCCTGGCTAGGCAACTGGGCATTGCGCGCACCACGGTCAACTCGCGCCTGGAACGTATGGAGAAGAACAAGGTGATCACCGGCTACGGAGTGCGCCTGGGCCAACGCCTGAGTGGCGGTGGGTTGCAAGCCTATGTGGGCATCAAGGTCCAGCCACGCTCCGGCAAGGAAGTGGTGCGGCGGCTAAGCGCCATGGGGCAAGTGCAACAACTGTGTGCGGTGAGCGGCGAATTCGATTACGTGGCCTGGTTGCGCAGCGATTCGCCAGAGCAACTGGACCAACTGCTGGACCAGATTGGCAGCGTCGAGGGCGTGGAGAAAACCACTACATCGATCATCCTCAGCAGCAAGGTCGATCGCGGGCAGCCGGTTTGACTTTGGCATTGCACAAGCCGGAGCCATCGAAATAGTCAACACATCCGTCGAAATGACAGACAAACATGCATTCCGACGACGTTATGCATCTTAATAACGAGCACCACCCTTCATAAAATGACCCACAGCCATCTCCTATACTCAGGCTCCGCGCAGCCGCTCTGGCAAGGTCCATTCATGAACAAGAAAAACCGCCACCCCGCCGACGGCAAAAAACCCATCACCATTTTCGGCCCAGACTTCCCGTTCGGCTTCGATGACTGGCTAGAACACCCGGCCGGCCTGGGCACCATTCCAGCCGAGCGCCACGGCGAAGAAGTCGCGATCGTCGGCGCAGGCATCGCAGGCCTGGTCGCCGCTTACGAATTGATGAAGCTCGGCCTCAAGCCGGTTGTGTATGAGGCCTCGAAACTCGGAGGGCGGTTGCGCTCGCAAGCCTTCAACGGCACCGATGGCATCATCGCCGAACTGGGCGGCATGCGCTTTCCAGTCTCGTCCACCGCCTTCTACCATTACGTCGACAAGCTCGGCCTGCAAACCAAACCCTTCCCCAACCCGCTGACCTCAGCCTCGGGCAGTACGGTGATCGACCTCGAAGGCCAGACGTACTACGCCGAAAAGGCCAGCGACTTGCCCAAGCTGTTCCATGAGGTCGCCGATGCCTGGGCTGATGCGCTGGAAAGCGGTGCACAGTTTGCCGACATCCAGCAGGCGATCCGCGAGCGGGACGTACCTCGGCTCAAAGCCCTGTGGAACAAGCTGGTGCCGCTGTGGGACGACCGCACGTTCTACGATTTCGTCGCCACTTCGCGCTCGTTTGCCCAGTTGAGTTTCCAGCACCGCGAAGTGTTCGGCCAGGTCGGTTTCGGCACCGGGGGCTGGGATTCGGACTTCCCCAACTCCATGCTGGAGATCTTCCGCGTGGTGATGACCAATTGCGACGACCATCAGCACCTGATCGTAGGGGGTGTAGAGCAGGTGCCACAAGGTATCTGGCGCCATGTGCCGGAGCGCTGCGCCCATTGGCCAGAAGGCACCAGCCTGAGCGCTTTGCATGGCGGCGCACCACGCTCAGGAGTAAAACGCATAGCACGGGCCGCCGACGGGCGCTTGGCCGTCACCGATAATTGGGGTGACACACGCCATTACGGTGCGGTGCTCGCCACCTGCCAGAGCTGGCTGCTGACTACCCAGATCGACTGTGAAGAATCGCTGTTCTCGCAAAAAATGTGGATGGCCTTGGACCGCACTCGTTACATGCAGTCGTCGAAAACCTTCGTCATGGTCGACCGGCCGTTCTGGAAGGATAAAGACCCGCAGACCGGCCGCGACCTGATGAGCATGACATTGACCGACCGCCTGACCCGCGGCACCTATCTGTTCGACAACGGTGACGACAAGCCGGGCGTGATTTGCCTGTCCTACGCGTGGATGAGCGACGCTTTGAAGATGTTGCCGCATCCGGTTGAGAAGCGCGTGCAGCTTGCCCTGGATGCACTGAAGAAGATCTATCCGAAAACCGATATTGCCGGGCATATCATCGGCGACCCGATCACCATTTCCTGGGAGGCCGACCCGCACTTCCTCGGCGCCTTCAAAGGCGCGCTGCCGGGCCACTACCGCTATAACCAGCGCATGTACGCACACTTCATGCAGCAAGACATGCCCGCCGAACACAAGGGCATATTCATCGCCGGCGACGACGTGTCCTGGACCCCGGCCTGGGTCGAGGGCGCGGTGCAGACATCGCTCAACGCGGTGTGGGGTATCATGAACCACTTCGGTGGCCATACTCACCCAGGAAACCCAGGCCCTGGCGACGTGTTCGACAAGATCGGCCCCATCGCCCTGGCTGACTAACCAAGGAGGCAACATGCGCATCGCTCTGTTTCAGGGTACCCCCGGCCCGTTGGATGTACCCGGTAACCTGCAACGCCTGCGCCACCAGGCGCACCTGGCGGCCGAGCGAGGCGCACAGTTGCTGGTGTGCCCGGAGATGTTCCTGAGCGGCTACAACATCGGCCTGGCCCAGGCAGAACGGCTGGCCGAAGCCGAAGATGGCCCTTCGGCCATGGAGGTGGTGGAGATCGCTCAGGCGCACCGCATCGCCATCGTTTACGGCTATCCCGAGCGCGCCGAGGACGGGGCGATCTACAACAGTGTGCAGTTGATCGACGCCCATGGCAGCAGCCTCTGCAATTACCGCAAGACTCACCTGTTCGGCGAGCTGGATCGGGCGATGTTCAGCGCAGGTGCCGATCACTTCCCGGTGGTGGAACTGCAAGGCTGGAAGCTCGGCCTGCTGATCTGCTATGACATCGAATTCCCGGAAAACGCCCGGCGCCTGGCGCTGGCGGGGGCCGAGCTGATCCTTGTGCCGACCGCTAACATGGTGCCGTACGACTTCGTCTGCCAGGTGACCGTGCGCTCGCGAGCGCAGGAGAACCAGTGCTACTTGGTGTACGCCAACTATTGCGGCGCTGAGGACGAGATCCAGTACTGCGGGCAGAGCAGCATCATCGGGCCGGACGGCAGTTTGCTGGCCATGGCCGGGCGCGACGAGTGCCTTTTGCTGGCAGACCTGGAACACGACCGCCTGATGCGAGCACGCCAAGCATTCCCCTATCTGACCGATCTGCGTCAGGAGTTGAATTGGCGTAGAGGCTGAGGGGTCGCCACCCCGCCCAGTCGCGGATGAGCCCGCATTCATCAATGGATACCTGTGGTTAGCATGAGCGACACCAACAGCCACGTCACGCTGGCCAACGGCCTGCAGCTGACATTACGCCATGCGCCACATCTCAAGCGCTCGGCTGCAGCCCTGCGCGTGCACGCCGGCAGCCATGATGCTGCACCCCAGTGGCCTGGCCTGGCGCACTTTCTTGAACACCTGTTCTTCCTGGGTACAGCGCGCTTCCCACTGCAAGATGGGCTGATGCGCTACGTTCAGGCCTTGGGCGGCCAAGTCAATGCCAGTACCCGTGAACGCACCACCGACTTTTTTTTCGAAGTCCCGCCTGCCGCCTTGGCCGGGGGGCTGGAGCGTCTGTGCCAGATGCTTGCCGAACCTGACCTTGGCATCGAGCGCCAGCGGCGCGAGCGTGAGGTGATCCACGCCGAATTCATCGCCTGGTCGCGCAACCCTCAGGCTCAACAGCAGTTTGCTCTGCTGCAATCAGTAACGGGCAATCACCCGCTCAGCGCTTTTCATGCCGGTAACCGTTATTCCCTCCCACTGCAGAGCAGTGCCTTCCAGGATGCCCTCGTGGGGTTTCACCAACGTTTCTATCACGCCGGCCAGATTACCCTGAGCCTCTGCGGGCCGCAGCCGCTGGATGAACTGGAACGACTCGGCAGACGATTGGCGGGCATCTTCAAAAGGGCGGCCGCGGTACCACAAGCTATGCCGCCGGCTTTGGCCAGTGACGAGCCGCTACTGTTCGCCCATCAGGGCCTGCCGGCAGGGGCAGAACGGGCATTGGCGCTGCTGATGGCCAACCTCAGTGACAACCGCCCCGGCAGTTGGCTGGGTGAACTGCAGCGCCGGGGATGGCTCAAGGAGTGCAAAGTCGAGCAGTTGTATGCTTTCGCCGGGCAACTGCTCTGGCACATCGATTTGAAGCTCAACCCCTGTGCCGATAACAGCGAGGCACTAAAGCTGTTGCACGGCTGGTTCGGCTATATTCGCCAGGCATCGCCCACAACGCTCAACCAGGCGTTCGGACTTTTGCAGCAGCGTCGCCAGCGCAGTGCCGGCGCCTTGGCGCTGGCCCGCGCAGACAGCGCCGCGCAGCCATTTGCGGCACTGGACAGCCAAGGGCTCACCGCACTTGCGGCGCTGCTCGAGCAATTGCCACAACGCGCCTACCACCCATGGCAGTTGCCCGAGCCTGACCCCTTGTTGCTCGACGAGATGCCCGCTCATCAGGCAGTAGCGCTGCCGCCTTCACTCAGTGTCAGCCGCCTGTTGCCGCCGACCCGGCATCATGCAGCGCTGTTTCTGCGTTGGCACATAGCATCACCCTTGCGTCGGCCTCTTCAGCGGGCACTTGAAAGTGCCTTGCAGCCTTTACAGATGCGCTGCGAGCAGGCCGGCGTGCAATTGCAATTCAGTGGGGCCGGTGACTACTGGCAACTGCGCTGTGCTGGGCACCCCGCAGCGGTGGTACGCGCCACCGCCCAGGCCCTGACGAGCTTGCAGGCACCTTGCGACTGGCCGTCCCCTGCACCCGAAGCTCCCGCCCTGATACCTATCAGAGCCTTGATCGGTCAGTTGCCGGATGCCGTACTCGGCTCACGCGCAGAACCCCAGGCGCACTGCGCGGCTGACCAAACGCAGCTCGACGACGCCTGGCAGCACAGCCGCTGGCACGGCCTGGCCGTAGGCTTCGATACAGATGCGTTGCAGGCCCTGGGTGCATTGCTGCAAAGCTGCCCTGGCCAAGGTGTGTCGCCTTCACCTGCTGCCCGCTGGGCTGGCCGCCGCTGGCAGCGTGCCGAGGTGCCTGGCAGTGAAAATGCCCTTCTGCTGTTTTGCCCCGTGCCTGACGGGCAGCAAGGCTGCGGCCGCCTACTGGCCCAGAGCCTGCAGGGGCCGGTGTATCAACGCCTGCGGGTCGAGTTGCAATTAGGCTACGCGGTATTCAGTACCTTTCGTCAGATCGAGGGCGTAGGTGGCCTGCTATTCGGCGTGCAGTCGCCACATGCCAGCCACGCAGAAATCCTCGGCCACCTGCACGCGCTTCTACGCGATGGTGTGACACTGGACGAGCATGCGCGCAAAGCCCTGGCCGAGCAGTTCGACGAACCCGCCATGGCCAACGCCGATGTAGCCGAATGGGCATGGCAAGCACGATTGGCCGCTGAACCTGACGATTTGAGGGGGTTGAAACGGGCTATTCTGGACGTGCGACAAGCGGATCTGGATGGTCTGCTACGCCAGTTGCTCGCGGAAGATCACGCTTGGCTTTGCGTGGCCAATGCCGCAGCGCAGGACAGCTCCTGGAAGTGATCCAGGGTGGATTATTACGTTTGCTGCAAGGGCGCTTATCAAACAATTAACCTTTCGGTACAAAAATTTCTTGTAAGATAACGCTATCTCAGTCAGCGGAACCTCTTACTCGAATCAGCACTCGAGTAGTAGTGAAGCAAACACAACCCATCCGGAAGGAGAACGCCCATGTGGACCAAACCAGCTTACACTGACCTGCGTATCGGCTTCGAAGTGACCATGTACTTCGCCAACCGCTAAGCCTTGCTGTGCGGCATGACGCCTCGGCCCGCCGGGGCGTCGTCGTTTTTCGGATACGGCTTTTCGCAGAAGGAGTGGCCATGTACATCCAGATTCTCGGTTCCGCCGCCGGCGGGGGTTTCCCGCAGTGGAACTGCAACTGCGTGAACTGCAAGGGCTTTCGCGATGGTAGCCTGCGCGCCACGGCACGCACCCAGTCGTCCATTGCCTTGTCCGACGACGGTGAGCACTGGATCCTGTGCAACGCTTCGCCCGACATTCGCGCCCAACTGCAGGCCTTCGCGCCCATGCAGCCTGCGCGCGCACTGCGCGATACCGGCATCAACGCTATCGTCCTGCTCGACAGCCAGATCGACCACACCACCGGCCTGCTCAGCCTGCGCGAAGGCTGCCCGCACCAGGTCTGGTGCACGGACATGGTCCACCAAGACCTGACCACCGGCTTCCCGCTGTTCAACATGCTCAGCCACTGGAACGGCGGACTGCAATGGAATCGCATCGAGCTTGAGGGCAGCTTCGTCATCGACGCCTGCCCAAACCTCAGATTCACCCCGTTCCCCCTGCGCAGCGCAGCGCCGCCCTACTCGCCGCACCGCTTCGACCCGCACCCGGGCGACAACCTTGGCCTGCTGGTCGAAGATTCCCGCACAGGAGGCAAGCTGTTCTACGCACCCGGCCTCGGCCAGGTCGACGCCAAACTGCTGCAGATGATGCACAGTGCCGACTGCCTGCTGGTCGACGGCACGCTGTGGGAGGATGATGAAATGCAGCGGCGCGGTGTCGGCACCCGCACCGGCCGCGAGATGGGCCACCTGGCGCAGAACGGCCCCGGCGGCATGCTCGAAGTGCTCGACGGCTTCCCACGCCAACGTAAGGTGCTCATCCACATCAACAACACCAACCCAATCCTTGATGAAGACTCACCCGAGCGCGCCGAGGTCCAGCGTCGTGGGGTGGAAGTCGCCTTCGACGGCATGAGCATCGAGTTGTAAGGAGGCCCCGTGAGCGACGCACTGCCATTGTCACCTGCCGAATTCGAACAGGCCCTGCGCGCCAAGGGCGCGTACTACCACATTCACCACCCCTACCATGTGGCGATGTATCAAGGCCGCGCCAGCCGGGAGCAGATTCAAGGCTGGGTGGCCAACCGCTTCTACTACCAGGTCAACATCCCGATGAAGGATGCCGCGATCCTGGCCAACTGCCCGGATCGCGAAGTGCGCCGTGAGTGGATCCAGCGCCTGCTCGACCACGACGGCGCACCGGGTGAAGATGGCGGTATCGAAGCCTGGCTACGCTTGGGTCAAGCAGTGGGTCTGGACCCTGATCAGCTGCGTTCACAAGAGCTGGTGCTGCCAGGCGTGCGCTTTGCCGTGGATGCCTACGTCAACTTCGCCCGCCGTGCGAGCTGGCAGGAAGCGGCCAGCAGCTCGTTGACCGAACTGTTCGCCCCGCAGATCCACCAATCGCGCCTGGACAGCTGGCCGCAACACTACCCGTGGATCGACCCGGCCGGTTACGAGTATTTCCGCACCCGCCTGGGCCAGGCCCGACGCGATGTGGAACATGGCCTGGCGATCACCCTGCAGCACTACACCACCCGCGCGGGCCAGGAGCGCATGCTGGAGATCCTGCAATTCAAGCTGGATATCCTCTGGAGCATGCTCGATGCCATGAGCATGGCCTACGAGCTGAACCGCCCGCCTTACCACACTGTCACCCAGCAACGGGTCTGGCACAAAGGGATAGCCCTATGAGCTTGCAACGTAACCAAGTGCCGAACTGGCGCCCCGGCTACCGCTTCCAGTACGAACCAGCGCAGAAAGGTCACGTGCTCTTGTACCCAGAGGGCATGATCAAGCTCAACGAAAGCGCCAGCCTGATCGGTGGGTTGATCGACGGCAAGCGTGATGTGGCGGCGATCATCGCCGAACTCGAACAGCAATTTCCTGGTGTGCCCGAGGTCGCTGACGACATTGAGCAATTCATGGAGGTGGCCCGTGCCGAACACTGGATCACCCTCGCCTGAAGTGCCGGTCGGCCTGCCGCTGTGGCTGCTGGCCGAGCTCACCTACCGCTGCCCGCTGCAGTGCCCGTATTGCTCAAACCCGCTGGACTTCGCCGCCCAGGGCCAGGAGCTGAGCACTGCGCAATGGTTCAAGGTGATGGCCGAGGCCCGCGAGATGGGCGCTGCGCAAATCGGTTTCTCCGGTGGCGAACCGCTGGTGCGCCAGGACCTTGCAGAGCTTATCGGTGAGGCCCGCCGACTGGGCTACTACACCAACCTGATCACCTCGGGCATTGGCCTGACCGAAACGCGTATCGCCGCTTTCAAGCAAGCCGGCCTGGACCATATCCAGATCAGCTTCCAAGCCAGTGACGAGCAGGTCAACAACTTGCTCGCCGGCTCGAAAAAAGCCTTCGCTCAGAAGCTGGAAATGGCCCGTGCAGTGAAGGCCCACGGCTACCCGATGGTGCTCAACTTCGTTACCCACCGGCACAACATCGACAAAATCGACCGCATCATCGAGCTGTGCATTGCGCTTGAGGCAGACTTCGTCGAGCTTGCCACCTGCCAATTCTATGGCTGGGCCCATCTCAACCGTCTGGGCCTGCTGCCCACTCGAGCGCAGCTAGAGCGTGCCGAACGTATCACTAACGAATACCGGGCCAAGCTCAAAGCCCAGGGCAACCCTTGCAAGCTGATCTTCGTTACCCCGGATTACTACGAAGAGCGACCCAAGGCTTGCATGAACGGCTGGGGCAGCCTGTTTCTGACTATCACGCCCGACGGCACCGCCCTGCCCTGCCACGGCGCGCGCCAGTTGCCGGTGCAGTTCCCCAATGTGCGCGACCACGACCTGCATCACATCTGGTACGACTCGTTCGGCTTCAATCGCTTCCGTGGATACGACTGGATGCCCGAGCCTTGCCGTTCGTGCGACGAGAAGGAAAAGGACTTCGGCGGCTGCCGCTGCCAAGCCTTCATGCTTACAGGCGATGCCAGCAATGCCGACCCGGTGTGCGCCAAGTCGGCCGACCACGGCATCATCCTCAAGGCTCGCGAAGAGGCAGAAACTGCCCAACTCGCCATCGAAGAGATGACTTTCCGCAATGAGCGCAATTCCCGTGTCATCGCCCGCGGCTGATTTCAGTGCCGCCCAGGCTGTCGCCGCTGGCACCGACTTCGCAGACCTCAAGGTCAGTGAGCAGGGCCTGTTCTGGAACGAGTTCCGCCCGGCCGATGGCGCCTGCCGCATCTGGCACTGGCGTGACCACCAGGCGCGGTGCCTGACGCCTGATGGCTTCAGCGTGCGCAGCCGCGTGTACGAGTATGGTGGCGGCAGCTTCTGCCTGGGCGGCGACGGCCTGCTGTTCGTCAACGAAAAGGACCAGCAGGTGTACACCCAGAGCCTTGCGGGTACTGCACCACGGCCCCTGAGTAACGAAGACGCCTGTCGTTACGGTGATCTGCAGTGGCACAACGGCCAGGTATTGGCCGTTGAGGAGCGCCATGGCCAACAGGTTGAGCATCGCCTGGTGGCATGGGATGAAACTGCCCGCCAAGTGCTCGCCGAGGGCGCCGACTTCTACGCCTCACCGACGGTCAGCAGCGACGGCCAGCGCCTGGCGTGGATCGAGTGGGACCGCCCGGCACAACCGTGGACCGTCACCCGGCTGATGTGCAGGCAACGCGACACAACCGGTAACTGGGGCCCCGCGCAGTGCGTTGCCGGCGCAGATGAATCGCTGCAACAACCGCGTTTCGATGCTGACGGGCTGTTGTACTGCCTGTCTGATCGCAATGGTTTCTGGCAGCCCTGGGGCGAGGTCGACGGCAACTGGCAAGCACTTGCCGCTGAGCCGGCGGACCATGCCAGCGCCCCGTGGCAACTGGGCAACAGCACCTGGCTGCCCATCAGCCGCGAGCACTACTTGGCCACTTGGTTCGAAGGCGGCATCGGGCAACTGGGCTTGCGTGATGAACAAGGCCGCTTGGAACGTTTCGCCAGTGCCTACACCCGGTTCCGCCACTTGGCCATGGACGGCGAGCAGCTGTATGCCGTCGCCGCTTCGCCGATCAGCCCTGCGGCAGTGATCACCATCAACCGCGCCAACCATGAAGTCAGCGTATTGGCTGGCGGCAGCGAGGTGCTGCCCGCCGAGCAGATCAGCCTGCCACAGTCGATCCATTACCCAAGCGGTGATGCATTTGCCCATGGCTTTTTCTACCCGGCCCACGGCATCAAAGGCGCTGCCCCGCTGCTGGTGTTCATCCATGGCGGCCCGACTTCAGCCTGCTACCCCGTGCTCGATCCGCGTATTCAGTACTGGACCCAGCGCGGCTTTGCCGTAGCCGACCTGAATTACCGTGGCAGTAGCGGCTACGGCCGGGCTTACCGCCAGGCGCTGCACCTGCGTTGGGGCCAAAGCGATGTCCAGGACGCCTGCGCCGCCGTCGAGTATTTGGCTCACAGAGGCCTGATCGACGCTGGCAAAGCGTTCATCCGCGGTGGCAGCGCTGGGGGTTACACCACCTTGTGCGCACTGGCGTTCCACGACGTGTTCAGGGCCGGCGCCAGCCTTTATGGGGTCAGCGACCCAATTGCTTTGGGCCACGCCACGCACAAGTTCGAAGCCGATTATTTGGACTGGCTGATCGGTGACCCGCAACGCGATGCTGAACGTTACCGCCAGCGCACGCCGTTGCTGCATGCCTCACGCATCAATGTGCCGGTGATCTTCTTCCAGGGCGAGCTGGATGCAGTGGTGGTGCCGGAGCAGACCCGTTCAATGCTGCAGGCGTTGCAGGCCAATGGCGTCGAAGCCTCGGGGCATTTCTATGCTGGCGAACGGCATGGTTTGCGCAAGGCCGAAAACCTGGCACATGCGTTGGAAGAGGAATGGAAGTTCTATTGCCGTGTACTTGAAGGCTGACAGCCGGCGTGGCGCCGCTTGGCGGCGCCCCCGGCACACTCAGCGCTTGGCGATGATGTAGACCGCATGCACGATGCCTGGGATGTAGCCCAGCAGAGTCAGTAGGATGTTCAGCCAGAATGCCCCGCCAAAACCCACCTGCAAAAACACACCCAGCGGCGGCAGGATAATGGCGATGATGATGCGAATAAAGTCCATGCGGGTTTCTCCTTAAAGGGGTTACACCAAAGACTAGCCGCGCATCCCAGAGGTTCCGCAGGTAAAAAAAACGCCCCGGCCAAATGAAACAGGCACGGGGCGATGCGCAGGAACGCTAGACGGTTCGTTGAATTCGAGATCAGGCAGGTACCTGGCCGCCAGCTTGCTGTTGGGTGTGCAAGCGAGCGAACGCCCGTGCCAGGCGCAGGAGCATTTCATCGATGTTGCCCTTGCTCACCGTCAATGCCGGGGAGAAACGCACCACGTCAGGTTGCGCGGCATTGAGCAGCAAGCCTTCGTGCAGAGCGGCTGCAACCAGCTCTTTGGCGAGGTTGTCCTGCAGTTGCAAGGCCCACAGCAGGCCCTGCCCGCGCACCTGCCCCTGGCCGTAGCGGCCGGCCAGGCGAGCCAAGCCATCGCGCAAATGCCGGCCACTGTCTTGCACCTGCTCGAAAAAGCCCGGCTCCAGCACCGTATCGAGCACCGCCAGGCCGGCGGCGCTCATCAGCGCATTGCCGTGATGGCTACCTTCCAGCTCGCCCGGTTCAGCGCAGCAGGCCGTGCCACGGGCCAGCAAAGCGGCCAGTGGGACCCCTGCACCCAAGCCTTTGCCGAGGGTGACGATGTCGGCGCGCACGCCAAAGGTTTGCTCGGCCAGCAACGCGCCGCAGCGGCCGATGCCGGTTTGAACTTCATCGAGAATCAGCAAAATGCCCAGTTCACGGCAGAGCTTTTGCACGCCTTGCAGGTACTCGCGGGTCGCCGGGATAACCCCGGCCTCGCCTTGAATCGGCTCGAGCATGATCGCCACGGTGCGCGAATCGACGGCGGCATGCAGCGCCGCCAGATCATTGAATGGCACCTTGCTGAAGCCGGGCAGGCCTGGTTCGCAGCGGTTGCACGCCAGCGGGTCGGAAGCCGAAAGCGCGCCCAGGCTACGGCCGTGGCAGGCCTGGTTGGCGGTGATGATGTGGTAGGCGCCGTTACGGTGCAATTGGCCCCACTTGCGCGCCAGCTTGATAGCACCTTCACAGGCTTCGGCACCGCTGTTGAGCAGGTAGGCCTGGTCGCTGCCAGTGCTCTGGCACAGGCGCTCCACCAACGCTAACAAGCCATGGCTATGATAGCCGCCCCCTGGATTGATCAAGGCCTGGGCCTGGTTAGACAGGGCCTTCACCAGCGCCGACGGGCTATGCCCAAGGCTGTTGACCGCGCCACCCTGCGTGAAATCCAGGTAAGCATGCCCTTCGTTGTCCCATAGCCAGGAACCCTGGCCACGTACGAACACCTGCCGCGCATGTTCGGTACTCGGCATCAGGTAAGTGCGCGCCGGCACTTTTGGATGGGCCTGCGCCACCGGTGCACGCTTGGGCTCAGCAACCGCGGCAGGGGCCGAGCGGCGCAGGTTGAACAAGTTCATCGGGGCTCCAACCAATCACGGAAGCGGCCAGTGCCGCAAAAGCAGCCGGCCTAAATTATTTTGTCGTGCCTATCAAAAGTGTTTTTCAAACGAGGTAACAATACAGCAATCGACTGCTGTAACCCGTTGTAATACGGCGATAGACTAGGCCCCGACAGGCTTTTCGGCCATTTCGTTTTCCCAGCTTTTTCGATAAGTATTGCTTATGGATTTTCGCCAGCTGCGTTATTTCGTCGCGGTGTATGAAGAGGGCCATGTTGGGCGTGCCGCCGAACGCCTGTCCCTGTCGCAACCGGCGCTATCGCAACAGATCCGCCAGTTGGAACACAGCCTGGACCTGAGCCTGTTCGAGCGCAGCAACAAACGCTTGTTGCCCACCCTTGCGGCGCACACGCTTTACAACCATGCGTTGCCATTGCTCGATGGCTTGCAGCGAGCCCATGAGGCCATGCGCAACTTCAAAGGCCAGTCACTGCGCACGCTGGCCATCGGCGTCTTGCAAACCGTCAGGCCGAGCCTGATACCGCAACTGCTGGAACGGCTACGCAAAGCCCAGCCGCACCTGGTGGTACAGATCTACGAGTTGTCGGGGCTGGAAATCGAACGGCGGCTGCTCAATGGCAACTTGGATATCGGCATCAGCTACCTGCCACCCCGCCAGCCAGGGCTGCATGGCTTGCTGCTGTACGAAGACGAGCTGCAGGTTGTGATACCGGCTACTCATCCGCTGAAGGACTTCAAGAAGGTATCCCTTAAGCAGGCTGCCGAGTTGCCCATGCTGATGCTGGGGGAAGAGTTCCAGATCCGTCAGATCTGGAAAGATCAGCTCGCCGCCCAGGGCCGTCGGCCACAGGTACAAGCCGAGATGAACAACATGGCGGGGATCCTCGACAGCTTGGCCCATACGGCGCTGGCGACCATTCTGCCGGGGCGAGCCAAGGACGCCGCCGACGACCAACAAGGTTTGTTATGGAAACCGCTGAGCGAGCCGCGGGTACCGCTCAAGGTTGGCCTGGTTTACCGCGACGCACAGCGCCAGCAGGCGTCGGTGGAGCTGCTGCGCACCTTGCTGGAAGAGGAAACCGACCCACGCCAACCGGGCGTATCACCACTGGAGGTGCTTGGCTGAGCATCACGCAGACGAAGAAAACCCCGCCGAAGCGGGGTTCTCTAGACTGTTTCCCTATGACATCCCTATCGTCCCACCTTCCTGGCAGGTAATCCTTCGTTGTCCCTGTTCTGTCCTTTGCGCTTCCTGCGCAACGTCCATGAACAAAGATTAACCGTGGATCCAATCTGACGCCAGTAGCGAAAAGTCACTACGTTGTGTAGGAGAAAGCTTACACGCCGTAGGTTTTTGAAATACTTTCAACCTTAAAACTGTTCTGCATCCAGCAGGTAAAGCGACTCACTGCCTGCCTTCACCGCAGCCACCAATGACTCTACCCGCGGCAACAAGCGCGCGAAGTAGAACTGCGCGGTACCCAGCTTGGCGGCATAGAACGCCTCGTCACCCTCGGCAGCCTTGGCGGCACGTGCCATCAAGGCCCACATGTAAGCGTAAGCCACATAGCCGAAAGCATGCAGGTACTCAACCGAAGCGGCGCCGATCTCGTTCGGGTTAGCTTTGGCCTGCTCCAGTACCCACTCAGTCAGGCCATCGAGCTGATCGAGGCTGGCGCTCAGGGGTTTGGTGAAGGCTTGCAGTTCAGTGCCTGCGCTGGCAACGAACTGGCGGATCTCATCCGAGAACAGCCTGTAATACGCGCCACCGCTGGCCACCACCTTGCGCCCCATGAGGTCCAACGCCTGGATACCGTTGGTGCCTTCATAGATCTGGGTGATACGCACATCGCGCACCAGTTGCTCCTGCCCCCATTCACGAATGTAACCATGGCCCCCGAATACCTGCTGGCCATGCACTGTGCATTCCAGCCCAAGGTCGGTTAGAAACGCCTTGGCAACGGGTGTCAGCAGCGCCACCAGTTCTTCGCTGCGTTTGCGCGTTGCCGGGTCTTCGCTGTATTTGGCGCTATCGAGCTGCATGGCCACATACGTGGAGAAGGCACGCCCACCTTCGATGAGCGCCTTCATGGTCAACAGCATGCGCCGCACATCCGGGTGAACGATGATCGGGTCGGCAGCCTTGTCTTTGGCCAGTGGCCCGGTTGGCGCACGGCTTTGCAGGCGATCACGGGCGTATTCCACGGCGTTTTGATAGGAACGCTCGGCCGACGCCAAGCCCTGGATACCCACACCCAGCCGCTCATAGTTCATCATGGTGAACATGGCCGCCAGGCCCTTGTTCGGCTCGCCGACAATGTAGCCGACCGCTTCATCGAAGTTCATCACGCAGGTGGCCGATGCTTGGATGCCCATCTTGTGCTCGATGGAGCCACAGGTGGCCGGGTTGCGCGCGCCTAGGCTACCGTCGTCATTGACCAGGAACTTGGGCACAAGGAACAGCGAAATACCCTTGGGCCCTGCTGGTGCATCCGGCAGCTTGGCCAGCACCAGATGGATGATGTTCTCGGTCAGGTCGTGCTCGCCGCCGGTGATGAATATCTTGGTACCGCTGACCTTGTAGCTGCCATCGGCCTGGGGCTCGGCCTTGGTGCGAATGATGCCCAGGTCGGTGCCCGCATGGGGTTCGGTCAGGCACATGGAGCCGGCCCAGACACCGGCATACATGTTCGGCAGGTACTTGTGCTTCAGCGCCTCATCGGCATGGGCGTTGATCGACAGGCAGGCACCTGCGGTCAACATCGGGTACAGGCCAAAAGCCAGACTCGCAGCGTTGACCATTTCTTCGACCTGGGCCGAAACCGCCTTGGGCATGCCCATGCCGCCAAACTGCGGATCGCCGCCCACGCCAACCCAACCGCCTTCGGCGTAGGTATTGTAGGCTTCGATGAAGCCGGCAGGCGTATGCACCGAACCCTGGTCCCAGCGGCAGCCCTCTTCGTCAGCGGCGCGGCTGAGCGGTGCAATGCTCTTGCTGGTGACTTTGCCGGCTTCTTCAAGCACCGCCATGGCGGTGTCCGCATCGACCGCTTCAGCCAGTTCGGGCAACTGCGCCCACTGTTCGGCCACGTTGAAGACTTCATTCAGTACGAAGCGCATGTCGCGCAGGGGCGCTTTATATTCAGCCATGACAACCTCTCGCTGGTCGGTCGGAGCGGCCACAGGGACCGCGGCACGGGGTTGGAACCCGGGGTTGAATCCAGTGTAACCGAACAACTTTTGCGAGACATAGGTTCATCAAGTGACCGTATGGTCAATCATGGTCATGACATCCGCACCGCCCCGCGCTGGGATTGTTGACCATGCACCATGACACAGTTACGACCCGCGCTCTTTGCACTGTAGAGCGCCTGGTCGGCGCACTTGAGTACTTCTTCCGGGTTACGGTGCTCGGCCTGGCGCTCGGCGACGCCGATGCTGATGGTGACCGAGACCGTGCCACCCGCGCTGCCGCTGCGTCGCTGGCGCCCGGCAGTGTCATCCTGCGGACGGTTGCTCTGGTCTCGCAAATGCATGGTGTAGTTGGCGATCATTTCACGCACCGCTTCTACATGTGGCACGCAT